>DASZMZ010000336.1:0-20422 GCA_035551455.1 Candidatus Sulfopaludibacter sp. | reverse complement strand
CGGTGGACGACAGGACCGTGGTGGTGGTGCAGTGCCGCCATGCAGCGCCGTGCGGTGTGGCCGTGCACAGCTACTCGTCCGCCGCGTAACGGGTCCATGAGATACAGTATGGTCGATGGCAAATCTTTCCCGGAGGCACTTTCTGGCCGCGCTGCCGGTGGCGGCGGCGTTGGCGGAGACCAAGCCTCTGAAGATCACGGCAGTCGAAATCTGGCAGGTGCGCGGCCACCGGCAGACCGTCCGCGGCGTCGATCAGCAATACCAGTCGAATCCGCTGGATATTTATGAGGAACTGCGGCACCCGCCGTATCGCGATTCGGCCAACCCCACCACGAGCAATGCGCCGGTCAGCGCGTTGTACGTAAAGATCAAAACGGACGGCGGCCCTGAAGGATTTTACGGACCCATTGAAAAGGAAGTAGCCATCGTAGTGGACGAGCAACTGCGTCCCTTCCTGCTGGGCAAGGACGCGCTGGCGCAGGAGAAATTGTGGGACCAATTGTATCGATCCAACCGGCATGCCCGGCGGGGCGCCTACCTCATGGCGATCAGCGCCGCCGATAACACGTTGTGGGATCTGCGCGGCCGGTACTTCAAGACTCCGGTCTATCGTTTACTGGGCGGCCCCACCCGGAGCACCGTCGAGGCGTACGCAAGCTGCCTGGGATATTCGCTGGAGCCGGATAAGGCGCAGTCGCGCGCCGCGCAGGTGAAGAGCGAGGGCTTCCGCTATCAGAAATGGTTTCTGGCCTACGGGCCGGGCGACGGTCCGGAGGGGCTCCGCAAGAACGTCGAACTGGTCCGTCTGCTGCGCGAGACGGTGGGCGAAGATACCGAATTGATGTTCGACGTCTACAGCGGCTGGGATCTCAGCTACGCGCTCGAGTGGGCCAAGCAGGTGGAGAAGTACCGTCCGCGGTGGATCGAAGAGGCCACCCAGGCCGAGAAGATCGACAGCTTCGCGCAGTTGCGCAAAGGCACCAGCATTCCCATCGCGTCAGGCGAGCACATTCAGGGTCGCTGGGAAGTCTACAACTATCTGAAGGAAGGCGCGCTGAGCGTGGTGCAGTGTGATCCGGAATGGTGCGGCGGCACCACCGAACTGCAGAAGATCTGCACCGTGGCGTCGCTGTTCGATGTGCCGGTGATTCCGCACGGCCACAGCATTCACGCCGCGCTGCATTTGATCGCCAGCCAATCGCCGGCGGTCTGTCCGCTGGCCGAATACCTGATTCTCAAGATGAAATCGTACTATCACTTCGAAAAGAATCCGCCGGTGCTCACGCGGGCGCATTTCGCGCTGCCGGAGACGCCGGGTTACGGAATTGAAATGGACGCGGCGAAAGTCGAATCGCAAGAACAGCTGCATTGGAGCTAAAAGGGGCCAACAATGGGAGTGCCGAGACGCAATTTTCTAAAGGGGGCCGCAGCGTCGGGGCTCCTGGGATTGGTTTGTCCGCGAGTGCAGCAGGCGCAGGAACAGGCCGCGCGCGCGTATAAAGGGATGCCGGTCCCGAAGATCAAGGATGTCTCCGTGATCGAAACGCAGCCGGCCGGAGTCCGCTTGACGGTGGTCAAGATCACCACCGATCAGGACGGTCTGTTCGGCTACGGCTGCGCCACTTTCACGCAGCGCGCCGACCTGGTGAAGCCGGCGGTGGAGCGATACCTCAAGCCTTTCCTGATGGGCAAGACTACCGATCGCATCGAAGATATCTGGCAGGCCTGCTACGACAGCTCGTACTGGAAAAACGGTCCGGTGCTGAACAACGCGATCAGCGGCGTGGATCAGGCGCTATGGGACATCAAAGGCCGGCTGGCCGGCATGCCGGTGTACCAGTTGGCGGGCGGTAAGTGCCGCGAGGCGGCCGACTGCTACGCGCATGCCGATGGCGCCGATTATCCCAATGTGATGGAAGCGGCCCGCCGTTTCATGTCGCAGGGCTTCCGCCACGTGCGCATTCAGGTGGGCGTCCCGGGCATGGCGGGGTACGGCAGTTCGCGCGGCGAAGCGGCCGTGAAGGCGCTGCACGATAAGCCGGTCTTCGAGCCGGCCCTCTACCTCCGGCGCGCCCTCAAGTTGTTTGAGACGGCGCGCAAGGAATTGGGCGACGAGGTGGAATTGCTGCACGATGTCCACGAGCGCGTCTCGCCGCGCCAGGCCGTGCAGTTCTGCAAGGACGCCGAGAAGTTCCGCATGTTCTTCATGGAAGATCCGCTGTCGCCCGAAGACAACGATTACTTCCGCCAGATCCGGTCGCAATGCTCAACGCCGATTGCCATGGGGGAACTGTTCAACAGCCCGCACGAATGGACGCCGCTGATCAGCGAACGGCTGATCGATTACATCCGCGTCCACGTCTCGCAGACCGGTGGCTTCACGCCCGCGCGGAAGATCGCGATTCTGGCCGAGAACTTCGGCGTGAAGACGGCATGGCACGGTCCGGGAGACGTTTCGCCCATCGGCCACATGGCCAACGTGACGCTCGATCTGGTGAGTTACAACTTCGGCATTCAGGAATACTCGCCCTTCAATCAGAGGACGCAGGAGATTTTCCACGGCTGTCCCGAGATGAAGGACGGCTATTTGTGGGTGAGCGAGAAGCCCGGCTGGGGAATCGAGATCGACGAAAAAGAAGCGGCGAAATCGCCCTTCACAGCGGGCCGCAACGGCCTCAACGGAGGCTGGGGCGAAATTCGCCGCGCCGACGGAACGATCATCAAGCAGTGATTCTTCCCCAGGCGGAGTAGCGCGAGAACTCCCTACCGCCTGTCCCAGTTGACGCGCATGCGGTCCCGTCCGTCGGTGGCCTCCATCGTGATGCTGTTGACGTTCTGCCGTTCGTCGACGGAGATCAGCATGGTGCCGCGCAGTCGACCGTTTTCGCTCGTCATACTGGCCTTGAGGCGGCCGTTTTCGCGATCCATTAGAAAGCCGCTGTAAACCACCGGCGCTCCGCGTTCAGAGCGGAACGTCACCATGATCTTGCCGCCGCGATCCACATCCACATTGACGTCGGAGAGGCGGCGCGAATCCGACTCATTGAAGACCGCCGTGCCGCGACCCTGTCCATGGAAATTGACGACGTTGTTCCAGACGAAGCCCGGTGCGGCGCGCCGGTCGTCATCATGCCGGTCCTGCGGGCGGGCGTTGGTCACGGCGTCCAGGTCCCACGACAGACGGAAATGGTAGCGGCCAAACCCTCCGGCGGAATCGCGAATGTGTACGATGGCGGCGAAATCGTTGCGGCGGTCCGGCGGCGCCACCAGGCGGATTTCGTTGCGGCTGTCCTTCACTTCGAATTGCAGCCCGGGCACTTCACGACGCGGCAGCGGGGCATTGCATTCCGACCCGTCGTCACGCGGTTCCTGACCGGACAGCGTGCGGGCGTACACCATATCGCCGCGCACCGCGACTTCGATTTCGTTATCCACCTGAAGCCGGATATCGCACTGGCCTTTGCCGCGCGGCACATCGTCGCGAGTCATTTGCCGGATGCGAAACTGCGAATCGCCCCACGCAGGAAGGGAGGCCAAAGCGGCCAACGCAATCACCCAAGTACGCATACGTACCAGAATAGCGCGGGCATCCGGCTTCAGTTCGCCGTGACCGTTTTGTCCAGGTGATCCACCGTCAGCACTTCTACCGGACCTTTCTTCTGCTCCAGTTTCAGACCGAGCTGCGATTGAATCGCCATCACCAGCGCGGTGCGGTAAACGTCGCCCTCCGCGGCGCCGGGCTCGGGCTGAAACGACCAGGAGAGCTGGAAATCGTACTTGCCTGTTAATCCCGTGGCGTCTCTGACCGGCGCTCCCAATTGACCACTCAGCATTTGAACGAACCAGGCCATGGGCTGATCGTCAGAGCGAATGCGCGCGTGGCCCGGCACGACGGCCATGGTGCTGCCGCGGGGCAGGACCGGAAAGCCCTCGCTGTCCCGCTTCAACGAGCCGGGCGGCGAATCTTCGGGCGGCGAATCCGGCGGCCTGGACTCGGCGAATTTCGGACCGCTCTTACCGACGGCCAACTCGTAGACGTTCATTTCCTTCTTGACGCGATGCACGGCCAGGTGGAAGCGCTCCGCCAGAAGGCCCTGGAGCATCTCACGAAAGGCCGCCTTCGTGGTGCCCGGTGGAATTTTGGCGGCGAAGTCGAAGCGTACTTCGTGTACCCAATCCGGGCCGTCGAAATCGTAAGACTGCAAGTCGTAAGCTTCCGAGAGGACCCAGAATATCGGGCAGTTCTCGCAGGTGTAGGTGCCGGGGTCGGGCGTGCCGGGGCCGCCCCTCCGATTCGCGGACATCCTTCGCGGTCCCACCACCGCTGCCGGTTTCACCGATGCCACTTCGAACGAAGGCTTCGCCGTCTGTCCCTGCGCCGCCACACAGAGCAGGGCGAAGCCAATCACCCGATCAGCCCGCATGCTACCTGCCGCCTCTGCCTCCACGGCCTTCGCTGGACGGCGGAACCAGACCCTTGAGCCGCAGGAGTACGGCCATCTGTGCGTACTCGTGTTCGATGTGGGCGGTGTTGCCCCACAGCGTGCTCAGGCGGCTGCGCGCGCCTCCGCGTCCGCCGGTGATCATCTCCACGGCCTTGGTGTCGTTGGGTGTATACGTGGTTTCGCAAGCCGTCTTGGCCTCCTGAAGCGCGCCTGCCAGTTCGGCTTTGGTCTTCATCTGTGCCGCGCCGGCAGTCTTCCTCTCGCCGTTCAATCCGGTGCAGGCCCCCATCGCGGAATCGGCCACATGGGCAACGATGTCGCGGAAGCTCATGCTTTCCGGCGAGGGCTTGTAGCCGTAATCATCTTCCGGCATTTTTGCAGCCGCGGCGATCGCGTTGTTCATCGTCCGCGTCCAGGCCTGCTGCGCTTCCGTGCTCAAGGGATTGCTGGGAGCAGTCTGCGCATTCAGAAGGCACCCGGTAGCAACCGTCATCCCCGCAATATAAACGATACAAGTGTTAAGGCGTTTCATCTGTTTTCCTCTTTCGGCATCGTCGCCGATCTAGTGTATCGCACGGGCGGATTCCGGACCGAGCCGCTATAATGTATCTCGTTCCATGCCCGGCACCTCGCTACAACCGAAACTTTCGCGAGTCAGACCGCCGCGCGTGCGGATCCTGACCTCATTGGCCGAGGCCGCGGACCCCAATGCGCCCGAATTGCCTTTTCATATCGCGGTCATCGCGCCGCTTGCCGGGCAGGCGGAAACCTCCACTCCTTACCGTGAACGCCGCTTCGTCGAAATCGATCGCGACACCTTCGATGTGGTGTTGAGCAGTTTGGCGCCCCAGCTTCGGCTCACGGTCGATAACAAGCTGACCGACGATGACACTCGCCTCCGCATCAGCCTGGACTTCCGAAGCCTGGACGACTTCGGTCCGAACTCCGTGGCCCAACAAGTGGCGCCGCTGCGCGAACTGCTGAAGATGCGCGCGAACCTTGCCGACCTGGGTCGCATGATTCATCACAACGACTTGATCGAGGAGCTTTTGAATGACGCCGTGAGCAGCATGACCGCCGACAGCGATCTTGCCGCCGCCGCACGGCGGATTGCGAGCGAGGGTCGTCTGGCGCGCACGGAGGAGGAGGTGGATTTCGCCGCGGCGCGCATCGTCGACTTCCTCGAAGCCTTTCGTCGAGGCGAGGTCACCTGGTCTCGCGACATGGAAAGTGCCATTCAGTCGCACATCGCCATCCTGGATGAGTTAGTCTCGCGGCAAGTCAACCAGGTCCTTCACGATCCCGCATTTCAGGCCCTGGAAGCGACCTGGCGAGGCCTCGCCCATCTGGTGGGAGAGGCCGAGACTTCGTCCAGTCATCGCATCTACGTTCTCAGCGCCAGCCGAAAGGAAATCCTGCAGGATCTTCGTCACGCTTCGGACTATCGCGATCTCGAGCTTTACGCCAAACTCAGCCAACCCCTGGATACACTGGGCGGAGCGCCCTTCGGCTGCGTTGTCTTCGACTTTCGTCTGGAGCGCGATGCGCAGGACTTGACACTCATGGAGGCGCTGGCGAAAATCGGCGCCGCCATCTGCGCTCCGGTGTTGGCCTGCCCCGATGCTTCCTGGTTCGCCGAAGGCAGCGCAAGAAATCTTTCCGTCCTCAATCCCGAACCCAACCCGCGGTGGGACTCGTTCCGCCGCCGGGAATATTCCCGGTTTCTCGTGATGGTTCTGCCCAGGATGCTGCTCCGCCAGCCTTACGGCCGCGACAACGCGCAGGTGGAGGGATTCAACTTCGAGGAAGCCGTTTGGGGCACGGACATCAGCCCCTACTTGTGGGGCAATCCGCCGTGGGCGTTAGCGGCCAGGATCTCGGCCGCGTGGACCACGTACGGATGGTGTGCGGCCATTCAAGGCCGCGAAGGCGGCGGCATGGTGCAGGATCTGCCTCTGCACCGCTTCAACAGCGATGAGGGCGATCTGCAATGCCACCCGGTCACCGAGTTTGTTGTCACCGAGCGCATGGAAGCGGAGCTGTTCGATCAGGGTTTCTGCTCGCTTTGCCAATTCAGTCAGCGCGGCGAAGCCGTTTTCCCCCGCGTCCCGACCTGCCGCCGGCCCGGAGGTTTTCTGGAGGCCGAAGCCAACTGGAACGACCGCTTCGGCGCCCAACTTGCCTTCGTCCTGTCCTTCTGCCGGTTTGCGCTGGCCGTTCGCATGATGGTGCGCGACAATCGCAGCCTGTTCTCTACGCCGGCGCAATGCGAGGAGAAACTCAATCAGTGGCTGTCGCGCTACGTGCTGGCCGACGATACCGCTACCGCCTCCGCCAAAGCCGCCTTTCCCTTGCGCGAGGGCCACATCGTGCTGGACCGCGGCGCCCACGACGATGAATGGGTGGCCGCTCTGTTTCTCCGCCCCTATTTTCAACTCGACGGTCTCACCGTTCCACTTCGCATGCTGCTGGACCTTCGGGTTTCATAAGCGATATGGCACCGGCTCCCTCATCGATCGACGCGCTGCTGCAACCCGTTCCCGGCGACGACGCGGCCGGTGCCGACCTCCGCTTCTCCGCCGCCTGGGGCCAGATTCTGGACGCCCGCGGAGCCGACGACGGTCTGGAGAAAGGCGTCTGGACCGCGGACCAGCCACCCTCGGACTGGGCCAAAGTTGCCCAACTGACCGCCACCCTTCTGCGCGACGAATCCAAGGATCTGCGACTGGCCGCATGGTATGCCGAGGCACGCGTCCGGCTGGATGGATTCGCCGGAGCAGCAGACGCCTGTCAACTGTTCCGCCTCCTGGTCGAAAAGTACGGCGCCCGCCTCTACCCCCGCGGCTTCGAGGGCGACCGCCTGCCTTTCGCGCGCGCTGTCATGCTGTTCGATAAGTATCTGACCCGGTCGCTGAAACTCGCCCCGATGCTCGACAGCCAGTCCGCCGCCCGCGGCTTTTCATTGCTGGAATTCGATAGTGCCGCCGCCGAAAGGGCCGAGGCCGATGCCGCCGCCGCGGTGTCTCCCGATCGGCTTCGCTCCGCGCTGGAAAGTTTGGAGATTTGCGCTGCCGCACTGGCCGCCGCCGCCACATCCGCGGCCGCACTCGCCCCCTGCAATTTCACACGCTCGCTGGCTGCCTTGGATGCATGGCGCGGCGCGCTCCTGTCTATTCAGCATCGCGCCGGCAAGAGCGTCGAAGTAGCTCGTCAAGTTGTGGTCACCGCCGCGCTGCCCTCGCAAGGATTGATGCAGGTGCCCGCGTCCGCTCCCGCACGGTACCCAGAAGCCGATTTGAATGTCATCGAACTCAGAGACGACGGGGCCGCTGAACCCAGCGGACGCGCCCGCTTCTATCAAAAACTGGGAGCCGTGGAGGTCTGCATCAAATCGGGCCGGAACCGCTCCGCACGAGCCTTGTTATCGGAACTGGTGGAAATGATCGACCGCCTGCACTTGCAGGAGTGGGAGCCCCGGTGGGCCACCTCGGCGGTCTACCGCAATTATCTGGTGCTGCTTGCGAACGCGGCCCCGGAGAGCGGCGATGCGCAACTGGCCAACCAGATTTTCGAACGCTGGGTGCGCTTCGACCCGCCCGCCGCCATGGAGTTCGAAAGCGGGGCAGGGAAGAACGACCCCGGCGCCATCACGCCGTGAGCCCCGCGGCCAGTTGGCGGATCGTCTCCGCCAGCCATCGCAGTGATTCCCCGGGATGCGCATGGTCGTACTCCGGGATGGCCGACGGGTCGAACGTCGGCGACCCCAGCGACAGCGTTGCAGCTGTTTGCACCAGACTCCGATACACCGTCTCCGGATGGTCGCGCCCGCTATGAAACATATGCAGCAGAGCGGCCAGCTCGCTATTCAGGTCTCGCAGCAGCAGGTCCCGGCGCAACTGCTCCGCGCCGGCGGACGCGCCGCTGTTCCGCAGCAAGCCGCCCCGCGTCGAAGCCAGCAACTTCACCACCGAGCGCAGCGTCCGCACCAGCGTTGCCGAACCCGCCATTTGCAAACAGGGCGGCGCGAAAGTCGCATCCAAGCGGAACACGCCGGCCTCGCCGCGAATCACGCGCGCGCAGTCCAGAGTCTCGTCCAGCGGGTTGGCTTCCGGCTTGGCCATTACGCGGATGTTGACGGCGGCCAGGAACACCGGGATTTCTTCGCCCGTGCCCTCGTCCGCGAGCGGTGCGGCTTCCATCACGTACCGTCCCCCGGCGGCGCCGCCTCGCGTATCGCGGGACACGCCGATCTGGATTTCGAGAGAATCCTGCGTCGGCGAAAACCACTCTTCCAAGGCCAACACGCGCGGCACAGGGTCGGATTCGGGAATGCTGAAGATGGATCCATCCCGGAAGATTCCCTGTGCGGCGTTGATCGCAAAGCTGCCCGCCGCCAGCGCTTCCTCATCGATCGTCAGGTCCAGAAATCCCCATGCGGGCAGGGGACTCGCCTCCATCCAAAACGCCAGTCTCGCAGCGCTCGAGCGGTCAGTCTGTTGCAGGTGCTGGGGAGCCAGATACATCCCCTTGTTCCAAACCACGCGGTTCAAGCTTCGCATTTTCTATTGATCTCCAGGCTTCCGTATGGGCCAGATGCGCGTGCGCGCCGGCGGTCCCGGCGATGCCGGATACAGCCACAGGTTCACCCCAAGGTGCGCGGCTGTGTCCGGCGCCGCGCCCAGAATGCAGCCGTCCGGCTGGTCCGAATTCACCAGCAGGTCGATCGTAAAATCCATCGTCTCCCCCGCCAGGAAGGCCACCAGACTCCGGCAGCGCCGCCATGCTGACTCAGTGCCGGACATCCAAAAGAGCTTGGCTGCTTTCGCGGAAAGCGGTCCGATTTCCACCGTAATCGCCGCGTGCGGCAGGTACATCGCATCGCCCAGAACCGCGGTGTCGCCCAACCCGCCACTGGTGCCGGGCGGCATGCCGAGTTGTATCCGACTCTCCGGCGGCATCGCATACCATCCGCCCGTGAACTCGCGGACCTTCACCGGAGCCCCCAGCCTCTCGGCCAGAATCGCCTCCAGTACCCGCGCCGGCACCGGACGCCGCGCTGCCTGTCCACCGCACGCCAGAAGGTCGCGTTCATCCAACGGGCCGATCGCTTCGGGGAGAATGCCGGTGCCAGCGCGAATCAGGTCCTTGAACGGGCCCGCATCCCCCGTTCGCCTCTCCCGCTCGAAAACCGTCGCCGCAGTCACCGCCGCGCAGGATTCGTATTCCAACCGGACCATCCGGTTTACGAATAGATTGAGAAACTCGTAAAGGCTGGTGTCGCGTTTCTGAATCCGCTCCAGCACCAGCTCGGAATACCAGCGTGGCAAGACGCCCAGAGCGCCTACCAGAGACTGGGTCCGGACCTTCACTGTCACGTCGTGCCGGTCGCCCGAGATCGCCGCAATCTCCGCCGCCGGGAAATCCAGCGACGGGTCGCACTCGAAGCGAATAGTGGCGTCGGCGTCCAGCACCAGTTCCAGCAGACGGATGGCCTGATGCAGTTCGAACTCATACGGCCGCTCGAAGAGGCGGTCGGTTAAATTGCCGCTTGGATGCCTGCCCGTGGTGGCCAATTTCCCACTGCCTCCCTTCTTTGCCGTGACGTGACGCGCAACTGCGTAAACGTGTTCAGCGACGCATAGAGCGAGAGGAACCGGTCCAGCACCGCGCCGAAAAGATAGGCGCCGCCGCCCACGAAGGCCTCCTCATCGAGCCCGACTTCAATGTGCGTCCCCGGAACCGGCATCCTCGCGCCCCCGATGTAAAGATGCGCGATCTCGCGCCTGGTTACCACGTTCACAATCGCTTCGATCTGTCTGGCTGTGGCCGCCTGTTCAGTGGCATCCAGCGCTTGCAGCAACCGGCGAAGCACACCGGCGCCGTCCTCGCTCAGCGACAGGTGCTGCAGCGCCATGTGTGAGATCAACGCCCTCTCGGTCCTGCCCCCCAACGGCGGCAGCAGCCGCGGCGTCGGTCTGCGGAGAAGTACGACCCGCGAAATGGCAAATGAGCCCGGCGAATCGTCGGCTGCCAGGTCCCCCATTTCGCTGCCCCAGGCCATTCTCGAGGGGTTGTTGACATTGGTGCAAGTGGCGCGAACGGTGAGCACGTCGCTCGCCGCGCCGCCCGGTTCCATCGGCAGATCCGCCAATCCCAGATAAGTATCCATCGGATCGTCCGGCAGCGATGGCGCGCTGCGCCGCAGCGTCCAAAAGCCCCCCTGCGACCCGCCCGTGGCTTGCTGACCGTAGAGCGGCAAGAGTTTGCGCGGCTCACTGCCGTCTACCGGCATGGTGGCCACTTCGTCTATCGAATAGATTTCCATGCTACGCCGGCGGTGGATGTCCGGAATCACCAGATACTCGGCTTTCTGCTGCGTCACCATCACCGGTTCGGCGATTTGTGGAAACAGGTTGATCACCGGCGTGCAGCCCAGGTGAATCACGTTTTGATCCAGGTCGCGCTCCACCCGACCCGCCGACGGTTTCATGTAAAGGCGAATGGAGAAGGATTGGCTCTTCGCAATCTCTATCGACTCGCGAAGCTTCGGTAGCCGGAGTTTCAGAAATAGAAACTTCTCTGGCAGGCTCAGATACTCTCGCAAAATGCGAAGGCCGGAGAAGGTCTGCCGCGTTCCAGGTAGCGCCGCCTGATCGTCCTCGAAGCCCGTGACTTCCACCGCGCCCGGTTCCCCGTCCCTGCTGATCTTCTTGCCCCCGTCCCACACCTCCAGCCGGTCCACGTGCGCGGCCAATAATTCATACAGACGGAACGACGAAAAACCGGTCAGGTGGATGGTCAGGCTCTCGATGGCTTCCAACCGCAAATCGGCGTCGCTGCTCAAGCGCAGGTCGATCGCCGCCCCGCTTTTTACCGGGACCGCTGCCAGCCCGGCCACCGTCAGCGGCCACAAGTCCACGTCGAAGCACGTGCGGAACCGGTACACTTCCCCGGCCACCGGACGGCTGGAGAGTTGCGTGCCCCGCGTCACCCGGAATCCCGTATCGAATCGTCCCCGCTCAGCGTCCAGCGACATCCTCGCGATGGACATCGCGGGAACTGGGCACGCCAGATCGGGATAAAGAATCTGCAGCGCCGATTGTGCCAGGGCGGGCAGTTTGGCTTCGGCGCGCAAACGCGCCCGCGTACACAGCAGCGCCACCGATTCGATGAGCCGCTCCACGTGCGGGTCTGTCGACTCGTTCGCCGACAGATCCAGGCGCGATGCAATCTTGGGGTAGCGTTTGGCGAAATCGGCCGCTTCCCGCCGGAAACCGGCCAATTCTTCCTCGTAGTACCGAAGCAGATCGTCCATTTCGCTCACTTGTCGACGGTCAGAATGGCCGGTCCCGAATCGAAATTCACCGTGAATGTGGACTCCGCCGCTATGGGACCCTTCCCGAAATCCGCTTGTGTCACGGCCTGTATCTTAAATCGAGGCGATGAGGGCCCGGCTTGCTCATCGGCCACCGTCACCGATACCTGTCCCAACCGCGGTTCAAACCGGCGCAGAGCGTCGCGAATCAAAAGCGCAATGCGGCGGTGGCCGCCCGGCGTGTACCTTTCGAATGTCTCAATCTCGGGCAGTCCGTAATTCAGCACCGATCCCTGCGCTTCCGGAAATTCGGCCAAATCGTCGGACAGCGGCGCGATCGAATTCAACAGATTGGCAAGGTCGCGGTGCAGTCCGTTCATGCTCTGACGCGAGGCTCGGTATCGGTCGGTGTCCCGGTCCGAGGATTCCATAGGCGCCTCGTCGATCAACCGGTCCAGAATCGAGGGGCTCAATAGAGACGCGGGCCTGCTGTCGTCGGCCTCCTCCCGGTCCTCGTCGCTGACAGCGGCGGCTTCCCGCATGGGCGCGACGGAGATCACCACGGGCGCCGGTGCAGCAGCCACCGGCTCAGGCGCGGCCGTTGGCGCGGGAGTCTCCGCCGCCTCGGTCTCGGTGGCAGCCGGAGCCGCCGCCTTTTCGGTCTCCTCTTCCACGAACCCCGGCGGCGCGCCATTGCGTTTCAGCGCACCCGTCGCCACCGCGCTCACCTCCCGGCTATCGTCCCGCGCCAGCGAGCGCAGCGCCGCATAAGCCGCAATCCGTTCCCCGGGGTTGCCCTGTTGAACGCTGTTTTCCAGTGTCGCCACAATGGCCACGCGAATGTCTTTAATCGGATTGGTCACCGCGAAGAGCACCGCATCCGGCAGAGGCCGGACCCTCACCGGCGCCCGCGAGACAATCAGCTTCCCCTCCTGCCCCTGGCCGAATTTCATCGGATGCTGATCCCGCCGCTCCCGCGTCACCTCGCGGTGCACATACCCGTACAACTCATCGGTATCGATCAGCGCATCGCCCTCCAGGTCCGCGTCCCCGGATTCGATGCCTCGCACCAGGTAGTGCGTGAAGAGCGATTCGATGGTGGCGTCGCCGCCGCTTTCAAATGCCAGCGAAGGCGCATCGCTGGCCGTCAGCACCACGCGGCCCTTCCCCTCGCGGAGGAAGATCTCCTTGGTGCCTACGCTGTCGTTGGTCGCCTTCGCATCGGCGGAAAACGAACCGCTGTGACAACAATCCAGGATCACCAGTTGCTGATTGGCCCAACACTTGTCCAGCGCGCGGCAAATCTCCGGCGCCACAATCCCAGTGGCCCACAGATCGTCGCACTTCGTGTCAGACAGGGCCAGATACAGATTGCCATCGTCGTCGCGAATTCCATGGCCCGAAAAATACAGCAGAATCGTCTCGCCATGCACTTTGCCCTGCGTCAGCCGCGAGATGGCCTTCAATGCATCCTGCTTGGTGCAATTGGGGGCCTCCTCCACCACGAAGTTCCCGCGCTCCGGATCTCTCAGAACGCTCGCCAAAGCCGCGATATCGCTGATGGACTTCTTGAGTTTGCCGACCTTCGAATCGTACTCCGAAATGCCGATCAGGAGGGCGTGCCGTGCCATTCGGAACCGGCCGCTATTCCGCGGTCTGCGCCATCGCCTTCACAATGGCTGCCGATTGCTCCGGCGTCAATTCGCCCGAGATGTCGATCTTTACGTTGCCGCAGGAAATGCTCAGCTTGCGCGTGGGGGCGCTGCTTTTCCATTTCTGCAGGAACTGAATCACCAGCGGAATCGCCTGCGGCAATAGCTTGATCGCCAGTTGGCCGATCATCGCGCCGTCAATCGATTTGTTCCCTTCCAGATGCGCCGTGGATTCTTTGATCGGGTCCACCGCATCCACCGGCAGTTCCCGAATCGCCCTCCGAAGCTGCAGCGTCAACTGCTCCAACTGCTCGGGCGAGCCGGTCGCATCATCGGCAATACTCACAATCAGGACGTCCGCTTGCTCGTTCACTGTCCCCCCCAATTTAGGTCAATATCTTATCACGCCGCTTCAATTGGCCTTGAGCGCGCGCACCAGTTCTTCCGACGTCACCGTGGGCGCCCAGTATTTCTCAATGTATTCGATCATCAATTGCGTGCCCTGCGCATGGCTCACGAAGGGACGCTTCGCCGGGTTATACATGGCATCGGTCAAATCGCGAATCAGAATGCAGTGTACGCCCCACTTGGTCATCTGCCGGATGGCGAATGGCCGATTCAGAATGCACATATTGGTGTGGACGCCGGCCACCAGCAGCGTGCGAATCCCTCGCGACCGCAGCGCGCTATAGACTTCGCCGCCATCGTCGGAGATCAGGTCGGCGGGCGCGATGTGGATTGCCGCGTTCTCCTTCGTCCACACCCTGGTGTTCACAGCCAGCTTATTATGCGCCAGGTCGCACCCGCCATCGGAATCGTCGATCGGCAGCGGAGGATCCGCCAGCACTTTAGCCGCCGGTGGCTGCACCTTCGGAATCGCCAGAATCGCCAGGTGCTGCGGCGCCTCCCGATAGTACGTCATCGTGTCAGAGGGCGCGTGAATGATGAGAATGCCGCGCGACCGCGCCAGCTCCACCACCGGCTCGATCTTCCGCGCCAGTACGTCTACCCGTCCTTCCGCGCTCTGGCACCAGTGGTGGTCCCACAGGTCGCAGAGGATCAGCGCCGTGGAACCCGGTGACACCGGTTCCTCCACCGCCGCATCGCGCCAATACCCGCTCCCCCGGTACAGCTCAATTCGCGTGCGCAGCTTGAGACTCAACTCCGCCGGCGTAAGCAAGGTGACTAACGCGAGACTGATCAGCCAGCGCATGAACTTATAGTAAGTGGTATCGCGGTCGGGCGGGCGCGCAGCCTCACACCTCCGCGTACCCCGCCAGTATCCCGCTCCACTCACTGCCAATCCGCTCCCGCCAAACCTCCGGCGGCAAACTGGCCTTTGCCCGGTAACCCTGCCGACGCCCCGCCTCCGCCGCCACCGCCCCCCGCACCGCCTCAAAATCTCCCATTTCCAACCGCGCGTACAGTTCCTCAATCACCGCCACCGGATTTGCCGCCAGCCGCTCGTACCGGATCGTCGTGAACCGATTCTTCGCCAACCCCGCCGTACCTGCCGCCAGCTTGGCCTCAAACCGCAGTCGATCGGCCAGCACCGCTTCCCGAATCTCCTCCTCCGCCAGCACCGGCCCGAAGGCATACGTTTCGAACATCCTGCGCCACATGCGCACCACCGATTCGAAATTCGTCCACGGATCGCGCACAATCAACACGAAGCGCGCCTCCGGCAGCAGTTCCCGAAGCGTGTCCACCCGGAAACCGTGTGTCGGCGATTTCAGAATCAGAGGCCGTCCCATTCCCCGCACCGATACGCCCGCCAGAAAACGCAGGAAAACCTCTCGCCAGCGCTTCTCGTCCTCCGCCGCCAGATCCCGGGGATCGGCCAGCTTCAGCGCCTCCGGCAGAATCTCCGGCATCAAGAGCGCTTCGTAAGGAGACCGCGCCCCCAGCGATAACAACGCGAATTCATCCTCCTGCGGCGACCCGGCCCGCACTTCCATCTCATCCATCGGCCGCGCCCTGCCCGCCCCTCCGCGAGCCAGAACCGTCGCTTCGGTCAGCAGAAAGTGGTGAGGATTCATGCACGCATGAGTCGTCGGATACGTGTAGCGATCGTCCAGACAGAGCAACTCGTGCAGCAGCGTCGTGCCCGAACGCCAGTAGCCCAGCACCACTACTGCATCCCGGAAATTCGCCCGCGCCAGTTCTTCACGATGGATCTTCGCCTGCATTCCCGACATCGCTGAGAAGAGCGAACCCGGCGCCAGAGCCTGCCAGATCAACCGCGGCTCCGGCCGGATGGCCCAGTTCCGGCGAAGTTGCCGCCACGCCCCTCTCGTGAGATTGAGATATTGCCGGCTCACCGTGTTCTTCGCACAATGTCTGGAAATCGCAATGCCAGCGCTTCCCGCAGCGCCTTCGCCTTTTCCGGATATTCGCTAGTCCGGTCCACGTTCCAGATCTGCGCCTCCCCCATCGGCCGCAGTCCGCCATTTTGCGAGGCCAGCACCACCACATACTGATACTGCCCGTCGATCACGCTGGCCGAACCATGCTGCGGAGGCTTGAAAATGCTATTGATCTCCAGGTACTGGTTGAATGCCAGTCCTTCGCCTTCCCCCGTGCGGTCGCCCGTCAGCCACTTCGCCAGCGATTGGCCCGTCATCCAGGCTGGCTTCTTTTGGCCCGCCAGTTCGAGAATGGTGGGTGCCAGCGCCGTCTGGTCGGCGACGAATGCAACGCTCCGGCCCTCCTGTTGATGCGGCGTCCGGATGATCAGCGGGATGTGCAGCACGGGTCGGGTCAGAAACCGGCCGCCATGTTGATAGATCCCGCCCTCAAAGCTCTCCCCATGATCGGCCGACACAATCACCGTAGTGTTTCGCAGTCTCCCCCTGGTTTCCAGATCCGTCATAAACGCGCCAAAGGCGCGGTCGGCCGTCAGCAGAAACTCGTCGTATGCCAGGCGCCGCTGGTCCACCCGCCCTTGGTCTTTCGGTTCATACCGGCTCGGAACCGGGTGAACCATGCTGTCGGTCTCCTCAAATTCAAAGGTGCGCAGTTCGTCATCCGAAATGAACCGGCCTCTCTCCGCCGCGCCCGGATGATAGGGACCATGCGGCGTCATCACGTGTACCCACAGAAAGTATCCTTCCGGCAGTTGATCCACTATCTTCCGCGCCTCCGCGAAACTCTCGGCCGCCGGGAACTGCAGATTCAGATTGACGGGCAACCCTGCCAGGGGGTTCCACAGCGCCGTCAGATCCTGGTACTCGTCCGTGCGATTCCCTAAGCCTGTATGCTGGTGCAGCGGACCGGTAGCGGCCCACAGCCATCGCACAACGCCCTTCTGGAATGTCGGCTCCGGCAGGATGTTGTAGGCGGTCCGCAGGTTTTCCGCAATGTAGTATGCCGCCCAGTTGGAGATGAACGCGCCCGTGGCATATCCCGCGGCTTGCATCTGGTACGGTAAGCTCTGCCCGGCGTACTCGGGACGGATCCGTCCCATCAGATGATAGACGTGGTGTTGCGACGGATAAACTCCCGTCAGCATCGTCGCCACGCTCGAACCGGTGAAGGTGGAAATGGAATAGTAATTCCGGAACACCGTGCCCGTGCGCGCAAAGGCGTCGATATTCGGAGTGGTCTCCCGCGTCTGCCCGTAAATCGACATGTCCTCGGCGCTCAGGGCGTCGAACGTCACCAGCAGAATGTTCGATTTGGGCCGCGCGGCCGACGGCGCGGACTTGCCTGTGGGCAGCGTCTTGCTGAACGCGAATTCCGCGGCAGACAGTCCCACGCCGCCCGCCAGAATGGCGATCATGATCCGCCGCGCCGTCCGCTCCTGCAACCACCCGTCTGCGCTCACGGCGATTTTCCTGCGAGCCTGCGGAACTAACAGAACCGCCGCGCAAACCACAACCTCGCCAATCAGCAGGACCGTCGCGATATCCCTATCAAGCGCAATCCCCCACGAAGCCAGCAGGACTCTCACCGCATACATCGCGTCCAGGAATACGACCGCGATCACGCCCACCCGCATCGCCCACCTGATGATTCGTTCCCGCGATGCCGCGAACTTCCAAAGAAATGGCGCAAGCGCCGCGGCGCAGAGCGTCGCCGCCCCAATGCCGGCCAACCCCGCGAAAACCAGCCGTACCAGAATTTCGAATACGATTTCGGGAGTCGTCAGGTAAAACGTCCAGCCTTGCGCCTCTCCCTTGCTCAGGCTGAGCGCCGTCGCGAATAACAGCCCCAGAGCCGCCAGCGTGCTCAGTCGCAGCCAGAACGGCACAATCGCCGCGCGGAAATCAGGCCGCGTCACTGCGCTCTCGCCGCACCCGCCGGACCAGTGCGCCAAAAGCGGCCGCAATCTGTTTTCTTAGGAAGGTGGCCGCGGCGGAAATCAGAATCAACAGGGGTGTGAGAATCTGCGATGCCAGCCCTACGGCATTCGGGTCGGTATACGCGTAAACCGGGACGGCAAATACGAGCAGAAAAAGAGCAGTCTTGACCAAAACAATCTGAACCTCTTGCAGTCCTGGAAGTATATCACGCGGTCATCACGTTGACCTCCCTGGTAAAACTGTGTTGTCCTGAATAGCGGAGACTCAATATACCCATGTTCCCTCGTTTCATGAAGGCCGGCCTGGTTCTGGCTCTCACCGTTGCCGCCGGTTTGCTTCCTGCGCAACAACCACCCGCCGCCGCGCCCGGCGCCGCGCGCAAAGGGCCTCGCGGAAACCCGAAAGACACCGAAGTCTGGGAGCCTCAGCCCAAAGTAGTCACCCCCGGAGCCACCGATGCGGCCCCGCCGTCGGATGCCATCGTTCTCTTCGACGGTAAGAATCTGGACGAGTGGGTCTCCACCCGCGACAAATCCCCCGCGCCCTGGATCGTGAAGGATGGAGTGCTCGAAGTCAGCAAGGCCAGAGGCTCCGGCAACATCGAAACCAAACGGTCGTTTCGCAATTACCAGCTCCACATCGAATGGAAGATTCCCGTGGATGTCACCGGCACCGATCAGGAACGCGGCAACAGCGGCGTCTTCCTGGCCTCCACCGGCGGTGGCGATTCCGGATATGAGCTCCAGATTCTCGATTCGTACAACAACAAAACCTACGCCAACGGCCAGGCCGGAAGCATCTACAAGCAGGCCATCCCCCTCGCCAATCCGAATCGCAAACCCGGCGAATGGCAGACCTATGAGGTAGTTTGGATGGCGCCCGTGTTCAATCCCGACGGCTCACTGAAGACCGCTGCCAACGTCACCGTCTTCTTCAATGGCGTGCTGGTGCAGAATCACTTCGAGCTGATCGGAGAAACCCTCTATATCGGCAAGCCGTTCTATAAGAAGTACGACACCGCCCCCATTAAGCTGCAGGCCCATCCCGACCCAAGTCCGGCCATCAGTTTCCGCAACATCTGGGTCCGCGAACTAAATTAACCTTACCCGTGGGTTGTGGATGGGCCTGCGGCCCGCCAAAATTCATGAAAAACGTCTGGGCCTCGGGGCTCTGCCGGATGTCCATTGAGCGAGATGCCTGTCCATGCCAGCAGGCCGGCCCTAAGACTCTCCGTGCTTCCTCAGTGACCTCCGTGCCTCCGTGGTGAGGGTGAGTCCATCTCGCGCTAGTAGGACAGACGGTCGTCTTTCGCCGTCTGTCTCGCGCGTCTATCCATCTCGCCCTATTTCGCTCTATTCCGCAAGACGTCGCGGACCTTCTCCACCAGCTGAAAACTGGTGTACGGCTTCTGGATGAACTCCAGATCCGTATGCCCCACCCGTCGACCAGCTTCAGCCTTGTCGTAGCCAGTCGATAGGATCACGGGCATTCATGGCCCGCAAACTGTCGGTTGAGGCGCCCAAGTTCTTGATGTAACTGTCATGCGCTCCCAGAAAACGCGATGGAATCAGAGCGCCAATGTTGTGGCCCAAAATTTCCTGGCTGGAATATCCGAAGATCTTTTCCGCCCCGTCATTGAACAACGTGATGCTCTGCTTTTCATCGATCGAAATGATGGCGTCCTCTGAAATCTTGACGATGCCGGAAAAGCGGGCATCGGAACGTTCGATGGCTTCCTGCGCCGCTTTGAGTTCGGAAAGGTCGCGAGTAATCTTCGAAAACCCGATCACGCTCCCGTCCGGATCCCGGAGCGCGGTAACGATCGCACTGGCCCAGAATGACGACTTGTCTTTACGAATTCGCCAACCTTGCTCTTCGAATGAGCCTTTGAGGGCGGCCGTTTTCAGCGCGCGTTCGGGAGAGCCGGCTGCCACTTCTTCCGCCGGATAGAAGATAGAGAAGTGCTTTCCGACTATTTCGTCGGCGGAATACTGTTTCATCCGGGCGGCTCCGGCATTCCACGACGCCACATTTCCACCCGAATCCAGCATGAAAACCGCATCGGGAACACCGTCCATGAGGACGCGGAGCAGGTTTTGAGCTTGGTTGCCCTGGCTCTTGTTTTCCGGAAATGTCTCTGGTTGGGGGGAACTTTCAGGGACCTGCGCACTGGGGGGAGGTCCTTGTGGATGTTTCATAGAACGCCTGAGAACAGGGTATTTCATTTATCAGGTCAACATGTCTAGAAATCCCACATCAATCCCGAATTGTGCATGGAATCGCACATTGGCAGCTTATTCCCGCGACCCCCTTCCGATGCGAAAATGGGAGGCGACTCTGAAAGTGACCCCTGTGTGCGGGGTGTTTATATTGTGATCAAATGGTCTTCATTTGGCGGATTTGGTCGGTGCCCCCAGAGTACGAACGGCTTTGTCGCGCAACTCGGCTAATTGTAAAGTCTGCACCATTCCTCTCCAATAGTCACGCATCCGTTGGTTGGGCACTACACGCTGAAATAGTCGGTCCGCTTCTGGCAAACAATACCAAGGCAATTGCACGGCAACCGCCAAACGCTCACTAGAGGGGACGCGGTCTATCGCATCTGAGATTAACGGAATTGCCGTGCCATCCTGCAGACGAGCGAGCCCCTGGACGCAAGACGCCACCACAAGAGGGTTAGGCGAGGCTAGTCCTTCTCTGAACAAG
>DASZMZ010000335.1:0-5585 GCA_035551455.1 Candidatus Sulfopaludibacter sp. | reverse complement strand
ACGATGTCTGGCTTCGATCCAGCGGCACCGTCTTGATTCGCCCTTGCCGTGTCTTTGTGCTCTCCACATTTCGAGAATAAAGCGAAAACGACATTTTCAAGCGAAAATGTTTGGGCCGGCTGGTATTTTTTCACAGACCCTGACGTGCGCGGCTCTGCAGATTCACCGACTTACCGAGCCGGAAGAGCGATTTGTGGATCCGCCCTGTCCCCTACAACGCCTGTTTGACACTGCGCCGGTACTGTTCGAACGCCGTCCGTCCTGCCTTCGTCAGACGCAGCAGAGTCTGCGGCACCTTTCCGCGGAAAGTCTTCGAGACTTCGACGTATCCGGCTTCCTCCAGCCGCGAGATATGGCTGGAGAGCGTGCCTTTATTCATCCCGGTCTCGTGCTGCAAATATACAAAGTCCGATTGCTCCACCGCCGAAAGCAGCGCCACCAGCATCAGGCGGCCCGGTTCGTGAATCACGCGGTCGAGTTCCGAAATAGCGCGGATCCGTTGGTTCATTGCTGGTCCGGCGCCGGGTATTGGCGCAGGTAGATGCGGAAACTGATCGCCCCGGACACCAGGATCAGCGTGCCGTAAAGGGTCAGAGTGAGCCACGTCGCGCCGACGATTCTCGCCGGGACCTGCCGCGTAATCCAGGAACTGCCGACGAGCGAGGCCAGCAGCGCAGACGGCAGCACCGGAATGAGAATCGAAGCGGCGGCCATTGTCCAGACCACCAGCCATTTCCAGCGCACTGTTCGCGCGATTCCGCGGGCATAGCTGGCGGCAAGTATCAGACCGGCTACCGCGATCAGGACCGCGGGATCGCGGTGCGATTTCACGTACGCGATTGCAGCAGCGGCTGCCACGGTGGATAAGGCAAAGGAAGTCACCAGCGGACGCCACACCGTGTCGCGAGTTTTATACTCGACGGCACCGGTTCGCGGATAGGTGATGCGATTCTTAATGGCCTTCGTGCCGTAATGGATAATCCCGCAAACGGCAGCCATGAAGACCATTAGCGTATAAGGCCGGTTCCAGAGTGAACGCTCCGGCGTATGCACCTGCAGCCAGCCGAGCAGGGCAAAGCAGAGGCACATGAAGCCAATGCCCAACTCACCGACGCCATCGATATTGTTGTACTGTTTGGGCCGCTCGAGGAAGCTCTCAAGCCGGGCCGTGTGGATTTCCTGTCTCACGCCTACTAGTTTGCGCCGCCAACCAGTTGGTGTCAATATCGAAAATCTCTACACTTGGAAACGCCGCAGATCGAATTCGGCGGGTTTCAGCGGCCATGCCCGCACGGAGACCAATTCGGCGCCCGACCCGCTGGCCGATGCGGCGATCGCGGAGTCCTCGCGACCGGCATCGGTCGTGCTGTACAGAGCGGCCATCCCATCATTGGCGTACACCTCGAAGACTCGCTTGTCCAGAAAAATGCGCAGACGGTGACGCGCGTTCTGCCCGAGCAGCGTCGACGCCCTCCCGGCGCTCAGCAGCCCATCGCCGTTGATGGTGATCGATGCGCCCGCTTTACCCGAACTGGAACATCGCAAGTCCAGGCGAACCGAGGACGCGCGGCCCATCGCGATCTCGACTTCGAGCTCCAGACAGTCGCCGCCAATGCCGCGCAGCATGGCGGGTGTCGAGGTAAGCGGCACTGCCTCCGCCGTCACAACCTCGCCGCGCAGTTTCTCAAACTCGGGCGCCGGATGCTGCCGCAGGAAGCCGTCGGTCCCGATCGAAAGGATCCGCGGCATCGCCATCACGCCATTCCAGCCCTTCGACTGGGGGTTTTCGGTGCGGCCCCACAGCCACAAAATCGTGCGGCCGCTCGCATCCTTGGAGATGTTGCTTGCGTAATCTTTGCCGGCATCCAGGATTCCGTGGGCTTCCGGCGTGAAGCGTGGACGCGCCACGTCCAGCGAACCGACGAAATATTCGCACGGTTTGTGCGGCGAAATGATCAGCACCCACTTGCCATCCAACTGGAAGAGGTTGGGGCATTCGATATTCACAATCTCCCGATTGCGATATTCAAAGACCGGTCCCAGATGTTTCCAGTCCGTGAGTTCGCCGTTGGTGGCCCGATACAACTGCACTTCACCACCGCCGCCCCATCGCCGCCCGCTGATATTGCCGCCGCAGACCATGTAGGTGACGCCGCCTTCGATGAACAGGAACGGGTCGCGCCAGTCGTCCACTTTCAAAGCGCCGTGAATGGCTGTCGTGAGCATGGGATTGCGCGGCGATTTCGTCCACGCAATCAGGTCGTCATCGGCGGGCGTGGCCATCCACTGTTCGGGGGCGCGGTTGCCGATGCTGGTATAGAAGATGCGCGGCTGGCCGTCGCGAGTCAGCGCCGTCGCACCGGAGAAGACCGCCGTCTCGCCCTGATCCTCTGAAGGAGCCAGAGCAATGGGAAGGTGCTCCCAGTTGACCAGGTCGCGGCTGCGGGCATGGCCCCAATGCATGTTGCCCCAGTTGGAGCCATACGGATTGAACTGATAGAAGAGGTGGTGCCAGCCGCGGTAGAAGATGGTGCCGTTCGGATCGTTACACCAATTGGCCGGCGGATGGAAATGATAGACGGGCCGCTCGGGATCGGCCGCAGCGGTGGGAATGGCGGCCCGGGTGGCGTCCATGGCCTTTTGCAGCGGGTCGCCGGCAGCGCTTACCCGCGAGGCAACCATTGCGGCAGCGATCCAGGAGCGGCGCGTCATCGGGGCCTACTCGATCACCAACAGAGAGAATGTGCCCGGCAGAACAGGACGGCGTCCGCGGCCGCCGGCGGGGGCATCGCCGAATTTCGCGGCGACCAGGTAGACGCGGTGGTTGGCCGGGTCGAGTCCCATATTTCGCGAGCCCTGCGGGGTCTCCAGAGTCTGCGCCACGTGGTACTTGTCGGGCGAATCCTGGTGGATGATGGTGAGCGTTCCATCGGCGTTCGATGCGAAAGCGTTGGCCGAGACCGGATCGTAGCCCGCGCCATCCACGCCAGCGCCGATCGGGACGGTGGCCACGACCTTGCCGGTTTGATAGTCCGAAATCGCCATGACGCCGCTGCGGCAGCCGCTAAACAAGCGATGATGCGCCGTATCGAGAGCCATCGGGACCGGCTGCTTGCAGGGCGCGGTGGACCAGCGGCGCGACACCTTGGCCGTCTTCGCGTCGATCTCGACTACTTCGCTGGTATCGGTGATGTTGGCGTAAACCTTGCCGTCACCGGCGGCGACGCCGTTTTCGGGCTTGCCGCCCAGGTCGATATTGGTGATCAGCGCTCCCTTCACCGGGTCGATCACGGTGGAAGAATGCGCGTCGCCGTTCAGGGTGAAGACGCGGTTTGAAGCCGGGTCGTAGAGAACGGCGTCGGCATCTTCCGCGGCGTGGACGCGGCCGAGAACCTGGAACGTCTTCAGGTCGAACATCACCACGGACTGATCGTTGCCGGATGTAGCGAAGCCGTGTCCCGTCGATTCCGCGATGGCCGTTCCATGCGCGCCTTGAATGCCGGTGACTTCACCCAGCAGTTTGCCGCTGTCTTCGTCGATCACCATGACGCGATTCTGCCGCGCCACGAACAGGCGATGATGCGGCGCATCCGGAATCACGTAATCCCAACTCCCGTCTCCACCCAGCAGGTAGGTGTGGGTGATGCGATAGGTATGCGGCTGCGCGAGCGCCGCGGAAGCCAGTGTCAGAATGAGCGCGAGAGTGCGCATGGAAGCTCCTTCAGACCGAAGTATAGCTCCATGCGGCGAGCGTTACCGTTCCGTCTGTTTCAGCAGCTCGATCAAATAGTTCTGCCAGACCGCGGGCCGCGAGTGCGTGCCGTGGCCGCGCGTTTCGTCACTGGTGGGAATCAGGATGTAGCGGCCGTTCTTCACGCGCTTGATCTCCCGCTCGAGAATCCCGAGCTCGGGAGGATTCACTTCATCGTCGGCTGAGTTGATGGCGTACAGCGGCGCCTTGATTTTCTCCAGATCCGGCGATGGGTTGTAATCCGTGGAGCATTCAAACTGGTACAGCATGTCGTTGGCATCGCTGCGCACGGCGCGCTGCCGGAGTGACGCAACGGCGGCGTCGGACTTCTCATGCGTGGGATTGGCCTTGTGCAGTTGGAGCGCGCTGCTGGTCATCATCCACAGGGCATATTGCGCCGCGATCAGACCGTTAGCTGGAGGCGCGGTGTACTCGCCATTCTTCCAATCGGGATCGCTGCGAATGGCCTGGATAATCATGGCGCGGAACATGCGATTGCGGCCCGCAATTTCCACCGGCGCGCTGGCCAGCGGCATCAGCGCATCCATGAAATCGGGATACATTTCGCCCCAGAGCCACGTGTGCATGGCGCCCATGCTGGTGCCCATCACCAGGCGCATGTGGTCGACGTGCAGGCCGTCGTGCACCAAAGCGTACTCGGCGCGGACCATGTCGGCGTAATCGTACGCCGGAAATTTCATGTGCAGGCCGTCGCTCGGCTTGCTGCTTTTCCCGTGCCCGATATCGTCCGGCAGGATAATGAAATACTTTTCGGCATCCAGCGGTTGACCTTTTCCGAAAAGAATGCCGCCGAAAGTGGGGGAAAGGAAGGGCCGTCCGGTGCCGCCGGTACCGTGCATGACGATCACGGCGTTGCGGACGTGCCCGGCAGCGTCGCGGACGGGGGTGCCAATGGTTGTGTAATGGATACGCAGGTCGGGGAGCTTTTCGCCGGTGTGGAAGGCGAAATCGTGCGTCACCCAGTCATTTTCTACAACATTCGGATAATTCGGTTGGGCCAGACAGACGGAAGCCGCCAGAAGCAGCAGGAGCGAACGGATCATAGGCAGAGCTTATCACTGAACGCATACGACCCGCGCGACGCCGGGGAGCTTTGTATCAAGAAACTTTGCAAGGCTGCCGGACTGTAAGCCGGTTTCTGTACCCTCGCGGGCGGCAGTCATTCATCTTGGCCGTCCATTACTGAACGGCTCCAGCGACCTACCCGGAAGTAAAGCGGGACGGGCAGTCCCTCCTCCCCTATTTGGTCTTGCTCCGCGTGGGGTTTTCCCTGCCGGCGAAATTACTCCCGCCGCGGTGCGCTCTTACCGCACCATTTCACCCTTACCCCGTTTCCGAGGCGGTATATTTTCTGTGGCACTTTCCGTATCCGTTGCCGGACCCCGGCCGTTAGCCGGCACGCTGCCCTATGGAGACCGGACTTTCCTCTCCCGTTTCCGGGAGCGACCACCCGTCCGGCAGCCTCACCTGAATATTGTCGCATTTTAGTTGCCTAAAGTGTACGGGGAAACACTTGGTACAGGACCATAACCCCCTATCGTTGTTGCAGATAACGTAAAAAAACGGTGTATGCTAGATTTAATGCGCTTCGGGCCTGTTTTCGGGTCATTTAGACGGTTGTGGGAATTCCGAAGTTGCCGGATATTAAGTGCGGCAAAAGACGGTATTTTCGCGATGAGTTTCAATTTTCTTTTAGCACATGTGGGAATACGTTGAGGAGATTCAGAAGACAATGAAGAAACTAGCAGCGATAGGCGCGCTCAGCTTGCTGGCGTCGGGTCTGTTCGCACAAGGGCTAACACCTCCGGCAGAT
>DASZMZ010000334.1:0-19126 GCA_035551455.1 Candidatus Sulfopaludibacter sp. | reverse complement strand
CATCTCACACAACGTCAGCGTGGAGGTGAATCTGGATCCGCAGGCCTGCTTCATTGAGGCCGATCGCGGCCAGGTGCAGCAGGTGGTCATGAACCTGATGATCAATGCCTCGGAGGCGATTGGAACCGATCCGGGCTTTATCAAAATCCGCACCGCTCTCACGCATCGCACTTTTCCTTCGGTCAGCGAATACCTCCACACGCAGGTGCCCGCCGGGAGCTACGTTTTGCTGGAAGTCACCGATAGCGGCATCGGCATGGCCGAAGAGACGCAGCACCGTATCTTCGACCCGTTTTTCACTACGAAGTTTACCGGCCGCGGTCTCGGTCTGGCTGCCGTCTTGGGCATCGTCAAGGGCCACAAAGGCGATATCACGGTGGCCAGTCGCCTGGGCGCCGGCACTACCTTCACCATCCTGCTGCCGCTTTTCGAGCATGTCCCGGTCGAAGTGGAAGAGCCGAGGTCTGCCGCGGCGCACGGTGCTACCGGCTACACCGTCCTGGTGGTAGACGATGAAGAGATCGTGTTGCGCACCGCCGCGTCGGCGCTCGGGTCGCGGGGTTTTGACGTGGTCACCGCGTCGAACGGGCTGGACGCTCTCGAACTCCTGCGGCGCGAGGATCGGATCTCGGTGGTAGTGCTCGATCTCACCATGCCGGTGATGACGGGGGAGCAGGCCATTCCGCTGATCCGCCGCGCCTGTCCGGATACACCCATCATCCTGTCGAGCGGCTACAACGAAGCCGAGATATCCCGCCGCTTTTCCGGCTCCGGCATTACCGATGTGCTGCAGAAGCCCTACTCGGTGGAAGCTCTGATCGCCAAGGTCAATCAGGCGCTGCAGACGCGGGGCAAACTGGACCGGCTGTTCCGCACGCTGGCGCGGGCGAAGGAAAGATGCGGCGAAGGCTGACCTACTTTTCCTGGCGTTTGGCCTTCACGAAGTCGAGTTCGGTCTGTTTGGGAATTCCCGGTTCGAAGCACCGGCGGCAGCGCGCTTCGTACATGTCGGAAGCGCCTACTACAATCAGGTCGTCGGAGCCGCGCAGACGCTGCGTGTGCTTGGCCGGATTGCCGCAGCGTACGCAGATGGCCAGGGTCTTGGTGATGGATTCGGCATGCGCCAAAAGGTCCGGCATGGGTGCGAAGGGACGGCCCAGGTAGTCCGTATCCAAGCCGGCGATGATCACCTGCTTGCCGCTGTCGGCCAGGCGCTGCGCCACTTCCACCAGACCGGGACCCATGAAGTTGGCCTCGTCCACGCCCACCACTTCGCTGCGCCAGTCGATGCGCTCGACGATCTCGGTGGCGCTGGTGACTACTTGCGATTTCATCCGCAGGTCGCCGTGAGACACAATCTCATCGTCGGAGTAGCGGTTGTCGATGGTCGGTTTGAAAACCTCCACCCGCTTGCGCGCAATCATGGCCCTGCGCAGGCGCCTGATCAACTCTTCGCTCTTGCCCGAAAACATGGGGCCGCAGATTACTTCAATCCATCCGACATTGCCGGTGATGATGTCCATAGGAACCGTTCAGGATTGCACAGTTACGCCGTCAAGTCGAGTTCGCGGGATTGCGGCCTGCATTCTCCGCCGCGCTGACACGCACCCGTTCTTCCAGCGCGTCCAGCGCGCCGGCGAAGAAGTGGTCCGCGGCCTCCACCCAGTGCAGTTCTTTCGGACCGGACAGCCGTTCGTACAACTCCTCCATATCGGCGCGCGGAGCGAACTCGTCGTGCGTACTTTGGATGAAGATTCGGGGAGCCGCGCAAGCTTCCAGGTACGACGCCGCGCCCATCCGCGTGGGAAAGCCGAGAGCCATCAGGAAGCGCGCGTCCGCCGCCTCGCAGCCTAGCCGCGTGATCACGCGCGACCCGAAGCTGAAACCTGCCAGCGCATACGGCAGTGCCGGATACCGCTGGCGCAGCCATGCCAGCGCCGCGCGCGCGTCCTCGATTTCACCCGTCAGATTGGCATGTTGGCCTTCACTGCCGCCCACTCCGCGAAAGTTGAAGCGCAGCACCACGCCGCCCGCATGCCGCAGACCGCGCGCCAGACGGTAGACCACCTTGTTGTGCATGGTGCCGCCGTAGAGCGGATGCGGATGGCAGGCCAGCGCCGCAAAGCGCGGCTCGCCGTGCTCCGGCTCCTCCAGCAGAGCTTCCAGCCGCCCTGCCGGACCGGAGAGAGAATGAGATTGGATCAGTCGCGGCAATCAGTTCGATCGATAATTGATGAACTGCATGTCGATGCCGAAATCGCTATCGCGCAGCAGCTTGATCACGCTCTGCAGCGTATCGCGATCCTTACTCGCCACACGCACGAAGTCGCCCTGAATCGACGCCTGCACCTTCAACTTGCTGTCCTTGATCTTCTTGACGATGTCGCGGGCTTTCTCAATGGTGATGCCCTGCTGGAGCGTCACTTCCTGCTTCACGCTCGATCCGGCGCTGGGAATGATGGTGCCGTAGCTCAAGCCCTTCAGCGGCACCTGGCGTTTCACCAGTTTGCTTTGCAGAATCTCAGAGATGGCTTTCAGCTTGAATTCGTCGGAGCTGGCGAGAACGAGTTTCTTATCCTTCTCGTTCATCTCGATACTGGAGTGCGAATCCTTCAGATCGAAGCGCTGCTGAATCTCTTTCATCGCCTGTTGCACGGCATTGTGCACTTCCGGCATTTCAATCTTGGAAACTACGTCGAAGCTGTTGTCGGGCATACTTTTCTATTCGGAGTCTGCGTCGGGTTCGTCAGCCGGCGGTTCGGGCCGGCTAATGTCTAATCCGAGTATAGAACCGGAACGGGGACGCAAGGGACTCACGCGCCGCACGGGGCTGATTCTCGATGAGAAGGAAGCCGGCGCTTTGGGAGCGGCCGCCACCGGAACCGATACTGCGGCAGGTGGTGCATGAGGCGGTGCATGAGGCGTTGCGAGAGGAGGGGCGGCCGCCACCTCGCCTGCATGCGCCTTATCGGTATTCAACGCCGCCAGCACGTGGCGCGTAATCTCGTCCACCATATTGTCCATGGCGGCATCCAGTGCTATGGTCACCGCGGCGCGCACCTGTTCGGCATCCACCACCGCGATGAAAGGCGCTACCGGCGCGTCGGCTTTCCGTGCGGAAGCGCTGCCGGCCGGCCCGCCCGCATTCTCCGCGCGAAGTTTGGCGGACTGTTCGGCGAGCGGCTTAATGGCGGCCAGCAGGGCGCTGGCTTCGAACGGTTTCTTCAACGTGCTGTCGGCGGAAGCACGCTCAAGCTGCGCCTCGTCGAACGGTTCCAGGACGCCGGCCGTCAGAATCACGCGGACATGCTTCAGCCGCGGACTCATCTTGATGTACTGGCAGATGTCGTAGCCGGTGCGGCCCGGCATCACCGTATCGGCCAGCACCACGTCCGGATCCACATCTTCCAGGCGCACCAGCGCCGAATCGGCATTGCTGACGGTGACTACTTCGTAGCCCTCATCGCTGAGGATCCGCTCGCCCATCCGCTGTGCATGGGGACTGTCGTCCACCAGCAGAACGCGGCTCATTGTTTCCCGGATGGCGTCGCAGCCGGGGTCTGCCCATCCGGCGCCTTCGGCTGGTCCTTTTTCTTCTTGCCTGCCTTGGCGTCGTCGGCCGCCTTCTTCTTATCGGCTTCCGCCTGCGCCTTCTTCTGCCGGTCCTGAGACTTCTTGAACAGGGCCTGTTGCTTCACCATGTCCTTCTGCTGCTGCGCCAGGCTGCGCGGTTTCGCGGTGCCGGTGTGGTTCATGGGAAGCGCGGCGTTGGGGTTGATCGGCTTCGCGGCCGGATCGGGCGAGCCCGCCGCCGGAACTGACGTGGCCGGAACTGCCGCGGCGGGAGCTGACGTGGCCGGAACTGCCGCGGCCCCAGCCGGAGTGGCAGTCGCCGGAGCCGACCCGTTGGTGGCCGGATTCACCGCGCCAGGCAATTCGTTCGGCGCCTTATCGATGAGAGACGTATTGCCAACAACGCTGCCGGTGACGTTCGAATCCGTTCCGCCCGTACCGGGATTGGCGCTGGTGCCGCCGGCGCCTGCGGCGAATGCCGGGATGCTGGCCGGAGTGCCGGGACGCAGACCCAGCATCGACGGGTTGCCGGATTTGGCGGCCATCGTCATATCCGGACGCGAGCTGAACGGCCCCCACGCCCTGCCCAGCAGGCTGCGTTTCTGCTTATTGTCCTGGTCGTGTTTGGCGCGCGCATACGACACCGGATCGGCTTCCGGAATCGGCCGGTTCATGCTCTTCAATCGTGAGGTCGCCTCGGCGACGTGGCCGCTGGTGGGATACTCGCGCACCAGTTTGGTGTAGGCCGCCGCCTGCTGACTTTCGAAATTGTCGCCCATGCGCTGGTAGGCCAGACCTTCCAGCCACAAAGCATCGGCTGCATTGCTGTACAGCGGAAACTGATCCGTCAGCGCCTGCAGACGATTCGCCATGGCCGGGAAACTGCCCTTCTTGCTGTAGAAGACGCCGACTTTGTACTCCTCATCGGCCAGCACTTCCTGCACGTTGCGCATGTACTGCAGCGCTTCCGGCGCGAACTTGCTGTTGGGGAACTGCATCACCACCTGCTTGCACTCTTCCTGCGCTTTGTAAGCGTGCAGCGGATCGCGATCGCTCTTGTCCATCTGCTGGTATTCCATCTTGCAGATCTTGATCTGCGCTTCGGCGGCTTCTTCCATCTGCGGATAGAACAGAATGAAATCCTTGAACTCGGCCTCAGCCTGAGCGTAGCCGTGCGAGCCGCCTTCCCGGAACCAGCTATCGGCCACGGCGAGTTTCGCCTTCGCCAGATATTCGCTGGTGTCGTAGGTGTTCATCAGCGTCTGCAGCGTGAGGCGCGCGCGCTCATACCGGCCATGCTCGATATCGTCGATGGCGGTGTCGAACAGCACCTTATCGGGCTGCTGCGTGTCCTTCGTGATGGGATTCTCGTAGGCCTTCTTGCGGCAGCCGCTGGCAATGAGAATGACCGCTACGGTCCCTAAGACGACAAGATTACGATTGACGTATCGAAACATAAGAATTCACTTAGACTTGCACGGCGGTGGCTCGTGCCGCGATCTCCCGCATTTCGCGAACTGTGGCTTCCGGATCGGGACTGTGAAAGATGGCAGACCCTGTGACGATCCAATCACACCCGGCGCGGACCACCTCCGCCAGATTGTTCTGATGCACGCCGCCATCGATTTCGATGGGCAGCGCTAAGTTCTTATTCCGCCTCATGCTAACCAGCTTTCGCACCTTGTTGAGCACGTACGGAATCAGTTTCTGTCCCCCAAACCCTGGATTCACGCTCATCAGCAGCACGTAATCCGCCACTTCCAGAATGTCTTCCAGCACGGAGACCGGGGTGGCCGGATTCAGCACCACGCCCGCCATCGCGCCTTCTTTGCGGATCAATTCCAGGGTGCCGTCCAGGTGGGTGCATGCCTCCCAGTGGACCGAAACGGAATTGGCCCCCGCCTGCGCGAACGCCGGGGCGTACCGCTCGGGATGCTCGATCATCAGGTGGACGTCCAGATGGGAACGCGTCGCCTTGCGGATGGATTCCACCACGGGAGGCCCGATGGTCAGGTTCGGCACAAAGTGGCCGTCCATCACATCCAGGTGCAGCATACGGGCGCCGCCGCGCTCCACACGGGCGATCTCGTCGGCCAGACGCGCGAAGTCCGCGGAAAGAATTGAGGGAACGATTTCAATCATTTGCGGGCTTTCCCGATTTTATCATGCTTCGTCGAATTGGGGCAGCCGCTTTCGCCTGCCAAAGCCCGGCGGTGCCTCGTCGCTCCAGCCCCCGTCTGCGGTAGAATCCAGAAGCGATGCGACGGCTTCGGATGGCGATGCTACTCGGACTGGCGGTGTTCCGGCTCCCGGCGCAGCCCGTCACCACCGCGAAGGCCGGTCTGGTCTCCTTCACCATGGGCACGGTTTATATCGATAATCAGCCGGTCCGCCGTTCGCCCACCCATTTCCCGACCGTGAAAGAGAACTCCACGGTGCGCACCGAAAACGGACGTGCCGAAGTGCTGCTGGCCCCGTGCATGGTGCTGCGCATCGGCGAGTACAGCGCGATCCGTATGATCGATTCGCGCCTGATCGATACGCGCATTGAACTGGTGGCCGGCTCGGCCGTCGCCGACATCGGAACCATCGGCCATCACACCAGTCTCACGCTGATGGTGAAACGGGCGGCCGTTGTCCTCGCCCGGCCGGGCACGTACCACCTCGACGTCGCGTCCGCCCGCCTGAGGGTTTTCGAAGGACGCGCCATCGTGCAGGACGCGGATCAGTCGACTGTGGTCGCCGGCGGCAATACGCTCACTCTGGACCCCGCCACCGCCCCGGTCAAATTCGACAAGACCGCAGTGGACTCTCTCGATCTCTGGAATCGCGGCCGCTCCGCCTTCCTGAATCGCAGCGGCCCCCGTCAAAGGCTCCGCGACTCGCAGGCGCTGGCCGCCGCCGCCGCAACGGCATCCGCCTCCGCGGCTGCTCCGACCTCGGCGACGAGTGCTCCGCCTCCACAACTCAGCTTCCCCCCGCGGCCCGCCAGCTCCGGCTGCACCGTGCAGTAACGTAGGTCTCCGGCCGGCGAAATTTGCACAAGCGGAAGCGAGTGACGCTGGCAACCTTGTCTCGACTGGCTAACTGGATTCTCTCTGGCCGGATTCTCCCGAGTCGTCCACAGTACATCAGGTTATTCCGTACGCCAAGAATGGGATCCATTATAAATAAGAAGAAATGGATCCGGGCTGATTGATTTTGACCTGCCCACTCTAATATCCTGGACTTCGAGGAGTGCTCGAATGGGCAGTGATCCGTGGTCGAAGAACCATGTGTCGGCTTGTGCCAGGGCGATAGGTGTTTACGGCGAAGAGAAACTTGCTATACCGGTGTTGTCAGAGGTTTTCAAATTTAGCGATCTCACGGACCTGAATCGGAAGTGCAAAAAGAATTATCCCTGGGCTGATTTCCACGGCTGGCGTGACGGTGCTTGGTGGATGATCAACGTTAAGACCCGTTCCAAGTGGCAAAAGCCAAACTCAGTGGGTATGCGCTACCGGAACACTCTTTACATAGGATCGACCGAACAGCGACTAGATAAAGCGAAAAAGCTGCTGTCGAAGTCTGGGCTGGCCGACGCAAGGCGTATCGGGTGGCTAGCGCTTTCTCTCGATACCGATCAAACGTTCGATGCCTGCTGGGGAGATATCGAGGAGATGCGTCAGACTCGCCTCAAAACACACCTTACGCCCTCGCATGCTGTAGATCTGAGCGATGACATGATTGGGCGGTATATCCGGAGCGGGCGGTTCCAGCCGCGATTGCGACACGATTTTCCTTGGCTAAATTACCCTGAATCCTGGTGGACCTATGAAGCGCACAAGGCTTGGCTCAAAGGCAACGGGGAGTAGGCAATTTCGTTGTCAGTGGCACGTCACTTCGAGGCGCTTATTCACCGCCGTGCCAGTATCCGGGCGTATACTCCTCGCACCCGAGCTTCTCGCGTTTACGAGCTCCTGGTTGCTCAAATCCGGGTAGATTATTTGTGGTGTGGGTAGTAGGCCCCACCTTAAGTGTTTTGCCAGGCGGACGCCGGTGGAGTCCTTTGAAGGGCCGTTTGAACAGTCTCAGCGGATACTTCGACTTCCGATTCAGGAAGAAGTAAACCGTGCCTGCGCCAAATCCAAACAGGAACAGGATGACCGCCAAGAAGGAGCGAGCAGTTGACGGCAGGAGCCACACGATTATAACGAGCAACGTGGCGATCAACGTACACTGCCTGAACCGAGAGTTCGACCACAGTCTCGACCGAAACTTCACCAGCTCTACTAAGTGGACCCAATCAGCACGCTGTTTCCAGTAACTTTGCCAGCGCTCTGCTTCTACCAAATTTCGCTTCAGTAGCTCGGTCTCATCAAGTGATCTCTGTAACCTTCGCGCAAGTTCGAGTTGAGACTTCCTCAGTAGATTGATCTGTGCTTGCGCTTCACTTGCGATCTTTTCTACACGTTGTCGAGCACGGAATTCGGCACGGGCCTTCCGTTGCGCTGCATCCCTATCGATCTTGAGCTTACAAATTTCCACGTGAGCGTCTGATAATGCTGACACCAGATCGCCGTTCTTGTCGACTTGGTCTTCGCTCTCAATGAACAGTTCTGACGAGTAACGGTTGTAATTGTTTTTCAAGAAGTCAAATGCTTCATTGATGTGTTTGGCCTTTTCCTCTACACGATCGCGCAGCGGATTGGGCGAGGACGGTGAGACCCTGTCTGGATTCCAAATGCGCATTTGGAGCCGGAACGCATCAGTCAACTCGGCTAAGGAGCATCCCGGCTGGACCTCTAGCAAGTCGTAATAGGCTCTAACGGTTGGTAAAGTCGGAGTCGCCAAACAATCCAGGTTATACCACAGGCCCACTCCCTGTGCGGCTTAGAGGCGGGGTCGCGGCGACCCAATAGAACACGGACAACAGTAGGGCACAGAGCCCGCCTATCCCCGAATGACCGCCGCGAAGAAGCCGTCTCCCGCGTCACGACCCGGTATCCGCCGCATCGTCTCTACAATCGGCAGACCCTCGACCACGGCTTCGTTCTCCTCCGCCTCCAGGGAACAGGTGGAGTACACCAGCAGACCGCCGGGGGCCAAGGCAGCGCGGGCATTCGCCAGGAGCGCCGATTGGCGTCTCGGCAGATCTTCCAGATCCGCCGGTTTCAGCCGCCACTTGATCTCCGGATTGCGGCCCAGCGTGCCCGTGCCCGAACAGGGAGCGTCCACCAGGATCCGGTCGAAGGCGCCGCGGAAGGGCAGGGGACGGGTGGCATCCACCGCCACCAGCGCCGCGTCCAGATCCTTCAGGTGCGCCAGACGGTGCAGATGCACATCGCAGGCCACCACCCGCGCACCTGCTTCGATGGCCTGCGCGGTTTTATTGCCGGGCGCGGCACACAGATCCAGAAAGCTCTGGCCGCGCTCCAGCCGCAGGAGCGGCACAATGGTCTGCGACCCGATGTCCTGAATCCGGCCCGACGGTGTGGTGTAGACCTGCGGCGGGGTGAGCGCGTGTCGAGCGATGGCCTCGGAGGTCTCCGCGCTGAACTGCCGCTCCCAGCGGGCCAGCAGCCATTCCGGGCAGGAGAGAGCGGTCTCGCGGTCGGGCCACGCCACCGGATCGCGATCCACCTGACGCAGAATGGCGTTGACCAGTCCCGCGGCCGATCGCTTGCGCGCGCGCTTCACCAGATCCACACTCTCGGTGACGGCGGCATGGGCCGGAATCCGTTCCAGATAGCGAAGCTGGTAGATACCCATGCGCAGCGCCGTGCGCACTTCGGCGTCGAGCTTCTGACGGCGGCCGGAATAATGGACGATCAGATGGTCCAACTGCGCGCGGTAGCGGAGCACGCCGAAGACGATCTCGCCCGCCAGTCCGGCATCGCGCGAATCGAGTTCCGCCGTGCGCGCCAGCAGCAGGTCGGACGCATAGCCGCCGCCTTCCACTTTCTGCAGGATGTCGAATGCGATGCTGCGTGCCGGTGAGATCAATGGGTGTCCGTCTTGGGGAACAGCAGCGGCAGCACCGGTTCCGCGGTGAACATGCAGCGCGCATTGTGGCCGCACAGCGGGACCACCAGCACCTGATGGCGCGCGGCGAATTTCTCATTCACGTACTTTTCGAAGGCCTGTCCGCGCGCCAGGCGCGAAGGACCTTGCGCCATCGCCGGGCAGGAATTGTCGAAGCCGCCCAGCGGCAGCGTGTCCAACTCCCCGAGCAAATAGGTCACCGGCCGCGAGGCCAGTTGCTTCCGCAATTGGTCGTCACTCGATCTGGACGCGTACCCGGTGCGGTTCTGGAAACCGTAAGGCCAACGGTCGTAGGTGGTGCAGTTGCGGCTGTCGCCATAGGGACGGAAGTTTAGTCCGCCTTCGCCCACCGGCCTGGTGTTATCCAGATAGGCGTAGCTGGAGGGGTTCGCCACCACGTAGGTCACCGGCACGCCCAGGTTTTCGTGCACGCGGTTGCTCATCTCATAGCGATTGACGAACTGGCCGCCCGCCGAATGTCCGGCCACCACGATCGTCTGCAGATTGGGGAAGGCCTCTTTGCGCGCCAGTTTGCGGAGAATCTCGTCCATGAAGTCGAAGGACGTCAGCTTCGGGTTATTCGTGGCCACGCCGCCGCTTCGCCAGCTATCTCCGGAGCAACTGTAGCTCACCTCATTGGCGGCCAGCACGTCGTGGCAGCCGGCTTCGCTGGACGCAATGCGCGGGACAATCACCACGGTATTCTCCAGCGCGTCGGCCAGAAACGCGGCGGCGATGGACGTGCGGAAATAATTGTCCGCATCGCGGCCGGTGCCGTGGACCACGATCAGGGCGCGCGTGATCTTCTCGTTCTTCTCATCGAGCGACCACGTGCGGTAGATCAGCGACCGGGAAGGACCGCCTTGCAGGGTGACGAACTCCGTGCAAACCGGGGTCGCACTGATGCACGCAGCGCCGCACCACGCCGCCGTCAGGAGAAAAAAAGTGAAGAAGCGCATCAAATCGGATTCTATCAGGGGTAAACTCCAGGAATGAAACTGATTGCGTTGGTTCTGTTGTGCGCCGGCTTTGCCTTGCCGGCGGGCGACCCTGAAGGCTTCCACCTCTGGAAGGCCGCGGAACTCAAATCCATTAGTAAGACGCTCACGCCGAAGCTGAACGCCGAAACGCATCTGGCCACACAGCCCATGCCCGGACTGGGCAACTACTCCTTCATCACCATTCTGCGCACCGGTAGTGCGGCGGCCGAGTTGCATGAGACGCAGGCCGACATTTTCGTGGTGGAGTCCGGAGAAGCAACGCTGATCGTGGGCGGCAAGATGGTGGACGGCAAGACCACCGCACCCAACGAAGTCCGCGGTACCGGAATCACCGGCGGCACCGAACACAAACTCGCGGTCGGAGACATCATCTCGATTCCGGCGAAGATCCCGCACCAGCTCAAAGTCGATGCCGGTAAGCAGATCGCCTACTTCATCGTCAAAGTCACGCAGTAGGAGAATCCTACCCTCCGTCTATACTGGATAAAGTGGAACTGGAAAAGACACTTTTGAGGAAGGTGGGGGAGGCAATCCACCGCTTTAAGATGATTCGCGACGGCGACCGTGTGGCCGTGGCGCTCTCCGGCGGCAAGGATTCGGCGACCCTCCTGGAGGCCCTGCTTCTCTTACAGAAGCGCGCGCCCATCGATTTTTCGATCTGCGCCTTCACCGTGGAGCAGGGCAAATTCCTCAAACCCTTCGAGCCTACCGGCGAATGGCTGAAGGAGCGCGGCATCGCCTGGACCTACTTCCGCGATTCCCCGTCGCTGCAACTGCTGGAAGATCAGCCCGACCACGGCTGCGACCTGTGCAGCCGCTTCCGCCGCCGCGCCGTCTACGAAATCGCCCACAATCTGGGCGTGAACGTGATCGCGTTCGGCCACACCGCCGACGACTTTTGCGAGGCCCTGCTGCGCAACACCATGTTCACCGGTAAGCTCAGCGCGCTGCCGCCGGTCACCTGGTCGAAGGCGCGCGAGTATCGCCTGATCCGCCCTTTGGTGTTCGTCACGGAAGATATCACGACTGCGTACGCCGCGCAGATGGGAATCCCGGTGGTGCCTTGCGGCTGTTCGCAGCGGACCGGCACCGTGCGCCGCGCCCTACGCGACCTCTTCGGCAGCCTGGAGCAGGAATATCCGCACCTGAAGGAGACCATTCTCTCCGCCATGGGCAATGTGGACACCGGCCGGCTACTGGACACCCGCTTCCTGGACACGGAAATCCCGGAGCGGCATGAAGCCTTCCCCATCCTCGAATAGGTCTACTCCGGCTTCCAGTTCGCCGCGCCGCACTTGGGACAGCGCGCCCAATGCGGCTCTCCGATGGCGCCGCAATCGCCGCACCGCACCGACCGGACCGTCATGTTTTCCGGCTTGCCCTTCGGCTGCAAAAGCCACATCAGCGCACCCGCCACCAGGAACAGGCAGATGGCCACGATATAAGCCCCGGCCAGCAAGCTTAAGACCGCGAAGATGGCCACCGGCCAGAGTGCCATCCACTGCTTTGAAGAGGGACGCCATGCCATCGGTGTGCTCCTATTTGGCGAAGCTGCTGCCCGGTTTCCAGTGCGGCTTCTCCGGCGCATTGGCCAGAGTCGCCACCAACTGATTAAAGAAGTCGTTGAACTTGGCGGCCGCTTCGGGGACCCAGGGCTGGTTGATGTCGTCCGCTGGACTGTGATACCGCTCGGCATACCAGCGTCGATACACCACCTCGTCCGGCGACCCCGGCTCGTAGCCGAAGATGAAGCCGGTGGAAGGGACGCCGATCTGCATGAAGCTGTAATGATCGCTGCGCCGCAACAGGCCGCGCTCCGGTTCCGGGTCGGGCTGAATCCGGATGCCCATCGGACCCGCCACCTGCTTCACCGTGTCGCCCAAGGTCGATTCGTCGATCGCCAGCATGGTCAGGGTCTTCAACGGGAAGATGGGCCGGAGCTGATCCAGATTGATATCGGCCACCATCTGTTCCTTGGGAACGGTGGGATGCGCGGTGTAATATTTGGAGCCGTAGAGGCCTTTCTCTTCACCAGTTACCACGCAGAATAACAGCGATCGCTTGAGCTTGGTCCCGGACTCGTGCAGCCGCTGCGCCATATCGATCAGCGTGGCCACATACGCCGCGTCGTCGAACGCGCCGTTATAAATCCGGTCACCATTCCAGGGCTCGCCGAAGCCGTAACCGTCCAGGTGCGCCGACACTACTACGTACTCCTTCGAGAGCACCGGATCGGTCCCGGGCAGCACGCCGAGGATGTTGTCCGACTCCAGATCGGCGGCGCTCACCTTCATAGACGCCTTGAAGGTGGCCGGAATGGCAAAGCGCGGCAGAGGCTTTCCGGCTGCCTGCAGGTCCATCAGTTCCTTGTATGTGTGACCGCTTCCTTCGAACAGCAATTCGGCGAAAGCCGGATTAAAGCGGAACATGATGCCGGACGCTGTATTCGCTTGACGCTGCGCGGGTTCAGCATTGCGCAAGGTCATCGCCACCGAGTATGCCGCAGGCCAGCGCGGAGGTTCGGCTCCGCCCGTGGCGTCGATCGAAATCACGCCGGCCACTCCCGGACGGGCCTGTGCCGCACCGCGTCCACCGCCCGCCCGCGGCAATTGGACGACGATCTTGTCGCGCAGTTCCGCCGGGTCGGCCGCCGGGTCCGTGCCGGCAAAGATCATGGGCGCTTCCACGGATTCGGGCAGTCCCGCGCGCGCGGCCGTGCTGATCTGCCGCAGCCACTGTAATTTGGTCGAACCCGTGGCTCGCACCAGTTCCACGGTCGACTGGTCTGCCTGGAAGCGGACCACGTGCAGCGGCACCGTCTGCAGATACGCCTTCTCGCCCGCCGGTTTCAACCCGGCTTTTTCGAACTGCGTCACGACGTAATCCTCGGCGCGTTTGTAGCCGGCGCTGCCCGTGTCGCGGCCTTCCATTCCATCGTTGCCGAGCGCGACGACATGCGACCACCAGCGTTTGGTGGCTTGGTTCGGTTCGGTGGCGAAGAGGGCGCAGCACAATCCCAGAGCGGCAATGCGGTGCAGGGTCATAGGAAGAGCATACGACATCGTCAGTGTAAAATCAGGAAATGTCCGAGACGCCGATTCTGGACCTCGAGATCGATCCGCCTCGCCTGAGCCGTCCCTGGATCACATGGCTGGTGGGCGGCGCCATTGGCGTCGTGCTCAGTTTCGCGAAACTGCCCTTCTCTATCGACGGCCTGTGGTGGTTCCCGGTCCTCTATGCCAGCATCGCGGTTCACGAGGTCGGTCACCTGGTAGCCGGGAAACTGGTTGGCATGGAATCCGGCGGCCTGGTCATCGGCGGGCTCATGATCCTCAAATCGGGACAGCGGTGGGTGGTGCGATTTGAGTGGCGCCGGATTCTTTCCGGCGGTTTCGCCAAGCCCCTGCCCAAAAAGACCGAGTTGGATATCCCGCGTTATGCCTGGATGCTGGCGGGCGGTCCGCTGGCCACGCTGCTGCTGGTGGCCGCCAGCGGAATTCCGTACTGGCGGTCGACGGCCACGGCCCCGGGCTGGCTCAGTTCGTTCTTCTGGATCAACGTGCTGCTGGCCGTTTCCCTGATTCTGCCCTCGCGGGGGTTGAACAAATCGGACGGCGCGCGCCTCTGGCTGCTGCTGCGGAATCCCAGCGAAGCCCGGTCCTGGATCGCCGTGCTGCAATTGCAGACCGAGGAAACCGAGGGCATGCTGCCGCGCGATTGGGACCCCGCGCTGGTGGCGGAAATGCTGCAAGGCTGCGCCGCTAATGGCGACAATGCCTATCGTCACATGCTGGTTTTCTACCGCTGCATCGACTTGGGGGACGAAGAGGCGGCGTTGGCCCACCTGGAAAAAGCACTGGCCGCCTCGGCGCGCTGCGGACGTCCGGCGCGCTTGTGGTGCTTTCTGGAGGCTGCCGCTTGCAGCGGTCTGATGCGCGGAGATCCGGAACAGGCTAGAACGTGGCTGGCCCGCGCCGTCAAGGTGAGCAAGCCGCAATCGAAGTCCAGCGTGGAAGCCGCCATCGCCATGGCCGAACATCGTTATGAGGATGCGCTGCGACTGTGGGATGAATCGCTGGCCTTCCTCGCGAAACGGCGATTGGACTCCGGGCTGATTCGTTTCACCAAGCTGAAAATCGCCGAATACCAGGCCGAGTGCCGCACTTCCCTTGTATCGAAGTAAGCGCTGCACTATGCTGTTAGGTCCCTTATGTTCATTGTGCATAGTCTGCCTCTCGCGATCGCGTTTTGCGTGATCACCATGTTGGGTTGGGGCTCCTGGGCCAACACCCAGAAACTGGCGGGCAACCAGAAATGGCCGTTCGAACTCTTCTACTGGGACTACGCGATCGGCGTGCTGCTCTTCGGGATCCTCTTCGCCGCCACGCTCGGGAGCATGGGCAGCGAGGGTGCTCCGGCCTTCTCCAACCTGACCGCCGCCACGTCCGGTTTCATCCTGCCGGCGCTGATCAGCGGCGCCATCTTCAATCTCTCGAACATCCTGCTGGTGGTGGCCATCGATTCGGCCGGAATGTCCGTCGCCTTCCCGGTCGGCGTGGGACTCGCGCTCGTCATCGGCACGGTGGAGAGCTTCATCGAAAAGCCGCAGGGCAATGCGACGCTCCTGTTCGCCGGCGTGGGCCTGGTGGTTTTCGCCATGGTAATGTCCGCGGTCGCCCACGGCAAACTGCCGCAATGCGCCGGGAAGAACCGGCTACGCGGCGTGATTTTCGCGGCCATCGCGGGCTGCATCATGGGCTTCTTCTATCCGCAACTGATCCGCTCGATCTCGACCGAACCGGGCGGACTCACGCCGTACGCGGCGCTGGTCTTCTTCGGCATCGGCGTCTTCGCCAGCAACTTCCTCTGGAACACGATCTTCATGCGCGCCGGACGCGTCCGCTACTCGCAATACTTTGCCGGCAGCGCCAAACTCCACGCCATCGGCATCCTGGGCGGCTGCATCTGGATGGTCGCCCTTTGCTTCAACGTGATCGCGTCCGGCAAGGCGGGGCCGGCCGTCTCCTACGCCCTCGGACAGGGCGCCACCCTGGTGGCCGCGCTGTGGGGAGTCTTCATCTGGCGCGAGTTCCGCACCGCCCCCGCCGGCACCAACAAGTTCCTCGCCCTAATGCTGGCCGGCTACACCGCCGGGCTGGTGCTGATCGGCGCGGCCACCCAATAAACTCTCATGAGCGTCTCCATCGAAAAAACAAATTTCCGGGGCTGGCCCAACAGTTACCGGATTTCCAACGGTACGGTCGAAGCCATCGTCACCGGCGACGTGGGCCCGCGCGTCATGCGCTACGCCTTCGTGGGCGGACAGAACCTCTTTAAAGAGTTCGATTCGCAGATGGGCAAATCCGGTGAGCCGGACTGGCAGCCGCGCGGCGGCCATCGCGTCTGGATAGCGCCCGAAGACCCGGTGCGCAGCTATGCCCCCGATAACGATGCCGTCCGAATCGACATCGATGGCGGCGTCCTCGAAGCCACGCAGGCTGTCGAGCCGCTCACCGGCCTGGAAAAGAAAATCATCTGCAAGATGCAGCCGGAAGGCTCGCAGATTGAAGTGATCCACCAGATTCGAAATGCAGGCGCAACTGACTGCAAAATAGCGGCTTGGACGCTCACGATGATGGCTCCAGGGGGTGCCGGGATCCACGGCTTCCCGCCTCGCGGAACTCACCCCGAAGTGCTCGCCCCCACCAATCCTCTGGTGATGTGGGCGTTCACCAATCTGGCTGACCCCCGGTGGCGATTGCTACAAAAATACCTGGTTCTGCTGCAGGACCCCAAAAATTCCGTACCGCAAAAGCTCGGCAGCTTCCATCCGCGGACGTGGGGCGCCTATCTGCTCCACGGTGAACTCTTCGTCAAACGGACCACCGCGCCGGCACCGCCCGACCAGTATCCCGACTTCGGCTGCTCCTTCGAGACCTTCACCAATGCCGACTTCCTGGAGCTCGAAACGCTCGGACCCATAGCTACACTGCATCCTGGCGACAGCCTCACTCATACCGAGCAGTGGAGTCTGCACCGCGACGTTCGGCTCGACGCGTGGACCGACGCCGAACTCGACCGCGCCATCCTGCCTGTGGTCTGAGTAACGGGTCCTACACTGGTGCTGCGATTGCAATGCCCATGGACGTGCAATCGCCTACATACGTTTGGAATGACCCGGAACGGCCCGTTTCCATCCACCTTTCCATCGGCATGGTCCGCGCGCTGAGTCTTCAGGCACTGGAAGGTCTGAAGTCCGTGCCGCGCCGCGGGCTGGAGATTGGCGGATTGCTCCTCGGCCACACCCTGTTTCTGAATGGACGCCACATCATCTCTATTGAGAACTATGAGGCGGTGGAATCGGAGCACCGCTCCGGTCCCTCGTACCTGCTCTCGGATATGGACCGGCAGCACTTCGCCGACGCCATCGCCAACTCCCCGAAGGTGGTCGGGATGTTCCGCACGCAGACGCGTGATAAGTCACTGGAGTTGCAACCAGATGACACGGATATCTTCGCTCAGTACTTCACGGGTCCGGACGCTCTGTTTTTATTGATTCACCCGGCGCAAATGCGGTCCGCCTTCTTCCGTGCGGAGGCCGGCAGACTGGTGCTGCTGCACGAACTGCCCTTCCGCGCCAGCGACCTGCCCGGCGAAGAAATGGAACTGGCGGCGCCTGCTGCACCGATGGAACGGATAGAACCGGCCGCCGCTCTGGTGGCCGCGCCATCCCCGCGGCGTCCTTCGAAACCGCCGGTTAGTCCCTGGCTGGTCGGTACCCTTGCCGTCCTTACCGGGGGCGCAGCTGGAATACTCCTGGTACACCATCCGCAGCCGCAGCCCACGCCAGCGCCCGCCCCGGTTACCGTCGCCACCGCGCCGGCCCCGGCTCCGGCCCCCGACCATGTGCCGCTCCGCGTCGAGCCCGATGGCACCGCCCTGCGTCTGGTCTGGGATAGCCATGCGCCTGCCATCCAGGCCGCCGATTCAGCAACACTTGATATAAACGATGGCAGGCACAACAGTACATTGCATTTAGACACGCGGGAACTCAGCTCCGGCATGGTCTCCTACTGGCCCGAAACCAAAGACGTCAGCTTCCGTCTGCAGGTGGTCGGCAAGCATCCTACCGATGATTCCATTCGTGCCGTAGGCGGTCAGCTCGCTCCTTTCCCCGCGGCGCCGGTGGAGGTCGTCGCCGTCCCGAAACAGGAGCCGCCACGATCCGACGCCAAATCCACTGCCAAATCCGCGCCGCCACCCGCCGTGACCATCACGCCCAGTTCGGCGTCGGGCGACGCCGCGCGCGCCACTGCCGCCGAACCCCGCCCTTCGCCGTTCGTGCCCGACGCGCAACCCGTCGCCGATACCCGGACTCCCGCGCCGGCCGCAACCGCGCGGCCGCCCGTCCGCGAATCCGAACCCAACGTCACCGTGGAGGCCGAGCCCGTTTCCGGGTCGAAAGTCGGCCGGGTGGTCAGCCGCATTCCACTGCTGCGGCGGCTGAGAAGACCGGCCCAGCCATTCGTGCCCCCGACGCCCCTCCACCAGGTGAAGCCGTCCCTTTCGTCCCGCGAGAGGAACTCCATCACGGACCCGGTGCTGGTCAGCGTGCGCGTCTACGTCACCAAAGAGGGCAAGGTGGATTTTGCCGAACTCCTGTCCGCGCCCCACCGCCACGCCGAACTGGCCAATCCCGCGATTTATGCGGCGCGCCATTGGGACTTCACTCCGGCCCGGCTGGGCGACGAGCATGTGGAAGGCGAAGTGATCCTGCACTTCCGCTTCGCGCCGCCGGAGCCGCCGCACCTGGCCGCCCAGTCTCGCAACTAACCGCATGCGCGAGCGGTCCGCGCGCTATGCTTGTACATTCCCGTGATCACCGAACTCTTTCGATTGCTCCCGCCGGAGGGCGTCAAGATTCTGCTGGTGCTCTTTCTGTCGTTTCTCACGGGCCTCGAACGGGAAGAGCGGCGCAGCGGCAATGAGCAATATTCCTTTGGCGGCGTCCGCACCTTCCCGCTCATCGGACTGATCGCGTACGGCATCTCGCTGCTTTCGGGCGGACAGGTGGTGCCGGTCGCTTTCGGCTTTGCCGTGGTGGCCGGCTTCCTGATGCTGTCCTACTGGCACAAGCTGCAGAGTTCCGGACTGCCCGGCATCACCACGGAGATGTCGGCTCTCACCACCTACGTGGCCGCGGCGCTGGTCTATCGGGAGCAGTTTTGGATCGCCACCACGCTGACGGTGGCGAGCGTGATGCTGCTGGAATTGAAGGCGGCGCTGGAGGGTCTCACCAAGCGGATTCCGCCGCTCGAAGTCCTGACGTTCACCAAGTTTCTACTGCTCAGCGCGGTGATTCTGCCGGTACTGCCCAATCGCGGCTTCGGCCCGTTCGATATCAATCCGGCCCGGGTCTGGCTGGTGGTGGTGGCGGTCAGCGCCGTTTCCTACGGCAGTTACGTGATCCAGAATGTGACCAGCGGACAGGGCGGCGTCCGGCTCGCCGGTTTTCTGGGAGGCGCCTA
>DASZMZ010000333.1:0-39299 GCA_035551455.1 Candidatus Sulfopaludibacter sp. | reverse complement strand
AAGCAGCTCTTTCCGGTGATGCCGATTCACCGCCTCAATGAGGAGCCTTCGCACCCCGCGGTTCTCGGCGACATCACCTGCGATTCCGATGGCAAAGTCGATGCCTTCATCGACCGCCGCGACGTCAAGAAGACCCTGCTGCTGCACAGCTTCGACGGCGGCGATTACTACCTCGGCACCTTCCTGCTCGGCGCCTATCAGGAAATTCTCGGCGACCTGCACAACCTCTTCGGCGACACCAACGCCGTCCACGTGCGCCTTGGGCCCACCGGCGAAGTCATCCTGGACTCAGTCATCAAGGGCGACACCGTCCGCGAAGTCCTCAACTACGTCCAGTTCTCTTCCGACATGCTCGTCCAACAGATGCGCCGCGACGTCGAAGCCGCGCTCCGCGAAGGCCGCCTCACCTACGAAGAGTCCGGAGCCCTGCTCCACTTCTACGAAGAAGGCCTCCACGGCTACACCTACCTGGAAGACGTCCACGAGAAGTAACCCGCGCAAATGCCGCCCTACTAAGGATCTCCGCGTCTTCCTCAGCGCCTCAGCGCCTCCGCGGTGAAAATCCGTTCACACGTTTCGCAAACTATTTCCGCCCCGCCTTCTCAATCACTTACCAGATTTTCAGGCCTGATCCTCCCCCTTGCCGTGTTTGAATGGTCTCAGGAAGGAGCAACGGAACATGTGTCCCAAGCTAATCCAAATCGAAGAGAAAGCCGCGTTGCCTGATCGTCGCATCATCAACGCTTACCGCCATGGCCTCACCGGCCAGGTCATGATGTTCACCAGACCCGAGTACGATGCCTACAGCAAACACTGCAAAGCCCTGCTCGAATCGCTATCCCCCGTCGGAGGACTCGAAACGTCCTTCGCCCAAGCTATCGCCGATGATTCCTGGCGCCTCGCCCGCGCCTCTTCCATCGAAAACACCCTCATCGGCATCGGCCTGAACACCAAAGAGGATCCCTACTCCAAACAGCCCCCGCAGGTCTCCGACGCCTTCCTCCAGGCCTTCGCCTGGGTCAAGAACGCCAAGAACCTCAACCTCATGACCCTCTACGAAAGCCGTCTCCACCGCAAGATGGAAAAGAATCTCGACCTCCTCCGCAAAGAACAAGCCCTTCGCCTGGCCGCCGAGAAACTCAAACCCCAGAAAACAAAACGAGAGGCCCCCGAATATCCCGACAACCCGATGCCCCCGGATTTTGTTTTTTCAACCCCTAAAATCGACCCCAACTGCCGCCTGTAGCGGTCAAAAACCCTGGCAAAAACCCGTTAACCGCTGCTGATCTTTGACAACCGAAAGTCTTCTCCCACCTCATACGCCACAAATCCGTTCTTCCTCGGCGCCTCGGTGTCTCGGCGGTGAAAAAAACCTGGCCGCTCAAGCTGGGTCACACGCCCTTCATTCGCTCTAGCTTGCGATAGAGCGTCTTGCGCTCGATCCCCAACAACTGCGCGGCTTTGCTCTTATTCCCGCCGGTAGCCGACAGCACGCGGCGAATCTGATCTTCTTCCGCGTCGGCCAGCGTGTCCACCGTCTTTTCGCGCGACTCCATCACCGTCAGCGCATTGTGTACCGCGTCCGCATCGATCCGATCCGCCAGAATCGTCAGCCGCTCGATCAGATGCTGCAACTGCCGGACGTTCCCCGGCCACGTGAAGTCCTGCAGCGCCTTCACGCCCGAATCCATCAGCTTCACGTCGCGATTGTACCGGCTGGTGTACTTATGGACGAAGAATCGCGCCAGCACTGGAATATCGTTCCGCCGTTCGCGCAGCGGCGGCATCACAATGCGCACCACATTCAGCCGGTACCACAGATCCAGCCGGAACTTGCCTTCGTCCGTCATCCGCTGCAGATCGCGATTGGTGGCCGCGATCACCCGCACGTCCACTTCCTTCGACCGGGACGCGCCCACCGGACGAATCTCCCGCTCCTGCAGGAATCGCAGCAGCTTGACCTGAAATTCCGATTCGATATCGCCGATCTCGTCCAGAAACGCTGTGCCGCGATGGGCGGCCTCAAACACGCCGATCCGGTCCCGGTCGGCGCCCGTATAAGCGCCGCGCATCGCGCCGAACAGTTCGCTCTCGATCAACTGAGGCGAGATCGCGGCGCAGTCCACCGGAATGAAAGCCTGCGTCGCGCGCCGGCTATTGCGGTGAATCATCCGCGCCACCAGTTCCTTGCCGGTTCCGGTTTCGCCCTCAATGATCACGGTCGCATCGGTGGGCGCCACGCGCGCCACAATCTTGTAAATCTCCACCATGCCCGCCGAGTTGCCAATCATCTCCGTCTCGGGCAGTTCTTCCTCTTCCACCGCGGACTCGCCGTCGCTCAGCGCGGCTTCGGCCCGCCCCACGGCGTCCAGCATCACGTCGAGTTCGAACGGCTTGGCAATGTAATCGAACACGCCGCCCCGCGTCGCGGCCATCACCGTCTCCATCGTGCCGCGGCCCGTCATCAGGATCACGGCGCACTTGGGGTCGCGGTCCTTGGCGGCTTTCAGTACGTCCAGCCCCGTGCCTTCGTCAATGTAGATATCGGAAATGACGATCGGGTACGAGTTCTCGGCCAGGAGATCCTTCGCGTCGCCCGTGGTGGAGACCGCGTCCACCGTATACCCGCTCGCCTCCAGAGCCATCTGGATCGTGAGCTGCAGGGCCGGGTCGTCTTCAACTAAGAGTAAAGTCTGCATCTAGCGTCGTTCCACTGCCGTGGCCACACTGGCCGGTAACACCAGCGTAAAACATGAGCCTACTCCGGGCTGGCTGGTAACCTCAATGACACCGCTGTGCTGTTCCACAATCTGTTGGACGATGGAGAGCCCGATTCCGGTGCCCGCCTCGCCCGATTCTTCCGCCTTTTTCGTGCGGTAGAACTTCTGGAAAATCTGCTTGACTTCCTTTTGATCCATGCCGATCCCCTGGTCCTTCACCGCAATCCGGATGTGGCGGTCATCCAACCTGGTGCTAATTGTGACCTGGGTCTGCCGGGGTGAGTATTTCACCGCATTAGTAAGTAGATTGTAGCAGGCGTATTCCATCAGTTCCCGGTCTCCGGTGAAGACCAAATCGTCGGGAATCGGCTCCAGCGTCACCGCAATCTTCTTCCTGTCCGCCAGCGGCCGGGCCCGTTCCACGCAGATTCCGATCATCTCCTGAATGCGGATTGCTTCCTGCTTCAGTTCAATCTGCCCCGCCGAGAGTCGCTCCACGCTGAGGAAGACTTCCACCATGCGGGCCAGCCGTTTGGATTCGGAATTGATCAGGTCGGCCACCTGCTTCCGCTTCTCCTCAGTCAGTGCGAAGCGCGAAATCAGTTCGCTCGAACCCTGAATGGCCGATAGCGGCGTGCGCATCTCATGAGTCACAAACTGCATCGCCTGCTGATAGCGCGTGCGCGATGCCTGCTCGATGCGCCAGTTGCGCCGCACTACCAGATGGTAATAAGTGGCGGCCGTCAGCGCGCCGAACCAAGCCACCAGAAATGGCATGGCTACCGGTAAAATGCGCATGTGAGTGAACAGCGCGTACGGAGTCACCACCGAAGCGGCAAGCACGCCGAGTCCGCCCGCATAGGCCCACCAGCCGGGCAGGTAGCGGAAGGAAAGCCCGGCGGCAATCAGCAGAAACAGGCTGAACAACCAGACGCGCGAAGGCTGCACGTAAGTCCGGAAGAGACCCTGGTCCATCGTCTCGAATGCCTCGGCGTTGATCTCAATACCGCTGGTCGGGATCTTGAAATCTTTCGGCGTGAAGAGGCGGTCGTGCAATTCGGTGACGGCCGTCAGCCCCACGAAAACCACCTTGTTGCGCAGTTGCGCGGCCAGGGCCGGCTGCTCGATCAGGTCGGCCAGAGAGACTCGCGGAATCTGCGGATAGTCGTTGGGGATGAACAACACCGGCATCAACCGGCCATCGGCCTCGCGCCTCGTCCCCTCTTCCCAACTCCCATAGTGAATCGGGATATCGGTCTTACCGACGCGCAGCGGCCCTTCGGACGACTCCACAATCTCCGCGCCGCGGCTCAACCGGAATGCCTCCAGTGAGAGCGCCCACAACCGAACCTTGCCGGCCGATTTGTCCAGTAGAATATCGCGCACCCGCGAATCGTTTTCGTTCTGATTCGCGTAGACATGCCCCACCGCCGCGGCGCACTGCTTGAATTGCGGCAATGGATATTCGAAACGATCCTTCACCAGTTCGGCCGAGAGTACCAGATTCGGCGTAGCGCAAAGAGCGGCGGAAAGGTCCCGGTCGATTTCGCGATCCGCGGCGCTGCTCCTGTTATCTGCCAGAATCACATCGACGGCGACCGCCTTCGGATGAACTCCAGCCACGATCCGCAGTCCGTCGGCCAAAGGCTTACGGATGCCGGAGATGCCGCCATATTTCGCCAGCGTGGTCTCATCGATCGCCAGGATGACCGACTCCGGATGCCAGGCCCTCGGCTGATAGCGCAGAGACATCTGGTCGTAGGCGAAGTTGTCCAGTTGCGCGCCGAACTTATAGCTGGCCGCCATTCCGCCGGCGAAGGCCAGCGCCAGCAGGCCGGCATACGTCGCGGTACTTTTCCAGCGGGCGGGTTCCATGCGTGAATCAGACCGACATTTTTAGTATAGTTTGGCCGCCGCGGTCACTTCTTGCGGGTGAACTTGAGGCCGGTCCAATCGCTATCTACCGAGCAGATTTTGTAGTCCACCAGGCCGGCTTCCAACATCGTGGCGCGGATCATGGGCAGCGTGAAGTCCACCTTGAATTGGCCGGTCTTCTTCGGGTAGACCACCCACGCCGACCCGCCGCCCTGCAAGCGCGCGCCCAGGTAATCGGCCGTCACATCCAACTCGCGGCGCGACCGGATGAACCAGATTGCGAGTCCCGTCCCTTTCGTCATCCGAGTCTCCAGCGTGACGCCGTCCGGCAATTCGCCCAGCAGATCCTCGAAGCCCTCCGGCGCGCCTACCACCGCCACCGTCAACCCGGTCTTGATGTCCAGCTTCTTGAACAACGGGGACCCGGCATAGCGCGCCATCACGGGCGGCGGACACACTGGATCGCGCGGTGGATTCACCGCTGCCTTCTGGATTGCTGCCGGCGCTTTGTCCCACGCCGAGAAGACTGCATCCGGAAACGTCCGCCGGATCGCCGCGACCTTCTCTGCAACTCCGCCGGCGAACACCAGCGGGATGTGGCGCGTCGATTTGCTCTGCCGCAGAATGCCGGCCAGGGCTACGCCGTGCGACGGCATGCGGTCCAAATCGATCAACACCACCCGCGGCGCCAGGTCGCGGATGTGGCCGACAATGGCTCCCGGCGGCGGACGCGAAGCCTCCACTTGAAAGCCCACTGCTTTCAATCGGCCGGCATGTTCCTGCGCCAGTTCCTCTTTCCAGCAGATCAAGCGCACAAGCATAAGAGGGCGGCTACTTCAGAACTACTTTGGCGGTGCCGGTGTTGTTGGCGCTATCGGCCACGCGGATCACCACCAGGTGTTCGCCGGGAGGAAGTGCCGTCAGGTCCAGGACGAATTTCTCTCGCAACGAATCGATCACTCCGTCGGCGGCTTCCACCGGAACCCAGCTTTGCGCGTCGAGCGAGTACTCGCAGCGCCGCAGCGGCGAGGCGGCATCGGCGGCTTCAAATTCCACGCGCGCGGTTCCGCCGGAGTAACTCTTGGCGCCCAGCGTGATGGTGGGCGGGGTGTTATCGATCATCACCGGCGAACTGACCAACTGCGCCTCGCGGGCCGCCGAGGGCGGATTGCTTTCGCGGTCCGAGGCCGTGACGCGGAAGAAATATTTCCCGTCCGCCAGCACGTCCGCATCGAACGTCAGCGAGTTCTCGTGAGACGCTGCCTTAAGCATCTTCCACTGAATTTCATCTTCGCCGCGGAAGTACACGGCGTAGACCAGGCGATCGCCATCCGGATCTTCGGCCTGCCAGGTGAGGCTGATCTGCTGCGTAGCCGCGCGCGGCAGAGTCTGCGTGGGAGTGCCCGTGGAGGTGGCGGGCGCGGCATCGCCGGAATCGGTCACTGTCACACTGTACGCGGCGGAGGGCGCAGTCGAGGCGGTGCGCGCAGCCTGCGTGCTGGCCACTGCCTGAGCGATCACGCTGATGCTCCGGATCACGGGCGGAGAATTCTGCGGCAGGTAGGCCAGTGTCACGCTGTTTAATAAGGGCGAGTTGCCGTTAGCGCCAGTCATCTCCAGCTTCCACTGAATGAAACGGGCGTTGGGACTGGAAATGCGCGAGCCTGCGGCGTCCGTCAACGGCGCGGACCAGTCGCTCCACGTCTTATCCGGCTTGGCGGAGTTCCCCGACCGGGTGCGGAAACTGATCCCGCCGCCCGGAGCCGTGTCGGCCCGCCAACTGATGCTGCCCCATCGCGACGCGGTGCCGCTATCGTGCACGGGAGCCTCGTAGGAGCCGCTGGGGCCGGGTTTTTCACCCAAACGGAGAATGCGGCCCATGTTGCCGGTGGCCGCCAGAATGGAATGGTCGGAGGGCAGCAGGCGCGTGGTTTCGGCCTCGTTCGTCTGCGTGACCAGCGTGACCCGGCGATCGGGAGAGAGCCCGTAGATGCGGCCATTTTGATCGGTAGAGAAGAGAATCTGACGCTCCAGCGCCAGCACGTCGTAAACGTTTTCGTCCTTGGAACTCCAGAGCGTTTCCACCGTGTTGTCGGGATTAATGCGATACAGCGCGGACTTCTCCACTCCGCTGACGTCCACCACGGGATTCACTTGGCTCGTCACCTGCGTCGCTGCCGCTCCTGCAATCGGAGTAGTGGCAGTAGCGGCCGGCGGCTTGATTTCGGCGGCATTGTTCTGCGCCGCTTCCACCGTGATGGTGGTGGCAACGGCAGTGCCGGTGGTGGAAGTAGTTTGCTGCGCTTGCGCGGCGGCCTGCGCCTGTTTGGCCACGGAGCCTCCCAAAGCCGCGGCGTATACCGTGCCATCCGGCATCGGAACGATGGCGCGGATCTCCGGCAGATTGGCGTCGTACAGCACGAAGGCTTTGTCCTTCGCCGAAATGCGATACAGGATACCGTTAGGCTCAGTGCCCGCAAGCAGGCGGCCTTGCGAATCCACGGCCAGTCCGGTGATGTGAGATTGTCCGGTCTCGTAGTAGACTTCGCCGGAGCCGGCACTTTTGACGCGGTAGACGATTCCCTGATCGCCGGTGCCCACATAGAGCGCGCCATCCGGGGCCACGGCCAGGGACCAGATATAGCGGGCTTTGGGCGCGAAGTATTCGGTGGCCTTCCCGTTTTCGATGCGGTAGACCTTGCCATCGGGCGAGGTGCCCGCGTACACGACGCCGGCCTTATCCACCGCAATCGCGAACACCTCCGGCTGTTCGGCAGTCCACAGCAGCGCGGATTTGCCGGCGCGATCGATACGATAGACCCGTCCCCGATTGCCGGTGGCGGCGTACAGCGAGCCGTCCGGAGCTTCGGCCACACTCCAGATGACTGGCTGGTCGGAAGTGAAGACGGTATCGAGCTTGGGAGCCAGCGAGAGGCGGCCTTCGCGGCTGAGAGAGATTCCGCTGAAGCGGCCGCGGATGAAATCGGTATACGAATTCATCTCCCAGGCCGTGGTGCCGCTGGCCTGGGCCATGGGAGTGACCGCGAGCAGTGCCGCGACCAGAGCGCGCGCCGGAGGGCGCAGGAGAGCCTTCATTGCTTCACATCCACCTGAACGGTTTTGACGCCGGAGATCACCATATCGCCGCCATCGATTTCCATCTCGGCGACCTTGGAATTCCGCTGCTGGGTGATGCCGGCCTGCGTCGCCTGCGAGCCATCCAGGATGAGTGCGATGGAAGCGGGCGGCGCAGGCAGGTCGGCGCCTTCGAGTTGATATGCCGGCTCGGCGCGCCAGACGCGGACGTACGCCTTGGTGTTGGGATGCAGGTCATTCACGGTGGTGATAAGCTGCCCGGCGGTGCGCGGGCTGGCGGTGAGGATCTGACGGAAATCGCTGAGATTGGCCGTGCCGGCGTCGGAGACGGTGAAATACAAAGGACCTTCTTCCGCGCCGATGGGCACCTGATATTCGAGCTGGCGCGTGGTCTCGGCTCCGTTTTCGCCGGTGAGCAGGACGTTCAACTGAACTTTCTCGCCGGGACGGACCTCACGGCGGGAAGCGATGACCGAATCGATGGTCAACTGCTTCTTCTGATCGAAGGCCTCGATTTTCAGGGCCACCCTTTTCAGCTTGAGCGCCGCGAAGCCGCTCTGCATTACGTAAGCGACGGGAATCGCGGTGTTCAGCGAGACCTGCATGGCTGCTCCGTTATCCGCGGCGAACATGTTGTTCAACTTCACCGGTGCCGGGCCGTTCTGGAATTCGATTTCCCCGCTGAGTCGCAGCGTGGAGGCGCCGATGGTCCGCTCCGTGGAATCGATGGCGGAGAAGACGGCCATCTGGATCAGCAGCGGCGAGAGCAGCGGATCGTCCACCATTTGCATCTGGTAGTTCTCGATGGGGCGGCTGCCGCGCGACACGCTGACGCCGACCGGGACCATGTCCGCGCGCTTGCCGAGTTCGCCGGTGATGGCCGTGTTGCGGTCCTGAGTCATGGTGCCCATCCACTCTTTGGCGGTGGCGAGTTTGAAGGACGTGTTGACGTTGGGCAGCAGCGTGATCACCTCGGCGCGCGCGAACGGCAGCGCCGTGGCGCCGATATCGAGGAAGCGGTGGCCGAAGGCGTAGATGCGCGAGCCATCGATATAAGTGACGGTGCCGCTGGCGCCCACGCTCAGGTCGCCGGCCATGAGTTGCACGGAGATCATGGAGCCGGGGTGCAGGTCGGCGGGATTGCCCATTCGGTCGTGGAGATCGGAGCCGGTGGTGATGGCCTGCCGGGGTTCCAGGCCCAGCGCGCGGAGTTGCGGGGCGAAGGCGTCGAGCGTGGCCCGGCTGAAGCCGCCGAAGGAGAGCGGCGTGGCGATTTCGATCATTCGGTCGCTGGCTGCAGAGGCGTCCGCGCGAGGCGCGAGGAGGCGGGTGAGGTCATGGGAGGCGAGAGCGAGGGCCAGTCGCTGATTGGGCGACGAGGCGGGGCGGGTAGCGGCGGCCACGGCGGAGGGGCGGACCATATCTTCGATCGGTCGAATGGCGCCGATGGGATCTTTGGCGAATGGGAACGCCATCGCCACGGCCCCGACGAGTTTGCCATCGATATAAACCGGGCTGCCGCTCATTCCCTCCATGACGCCCGTGTGTTCGAGCGGACCCCCGGAGAGCCGCGCGAGGATGAGGGACTCTTTGGGGCCGAAGTTATCGAGCACGCCGAGGATCTCGACGTTGAATTCTTCAACGCGGTCTCCGGAAAAGACAGTACGGCCGGTGCCGTGCATGCCCGCGCGAATGTCTTTTAAAGGGAAAAACGCGGTTTGCGCGCCGGTAGATAAAGGGATGCCAAACGCGACCAAAGCCGCGAGGAAGAGACGGGCCACCTTTTTATTGTAAACGGGCCGGAGCAGTGGAAGAATTTGTGCCGATTGATTGACCCAGGGCATGCCATAACGCTAGGATAGGAATGCGGGGTGGAGCAGTCTGGTAGCTCGTTGGGCTCATAACCCAAAGGTCGAAGGTTCAAATCCTTCCCCCGCAACCAACTCCCCACGGCTCTACGGCGGCTGGCTCTACGCCAAAAACGGGGGCAGACCCCATCCCAAGGGCTCTACGCCAAAAACGGGGGCAGACCCCATCCCAAGACCTTCACCTTCGTCACCAATTTGTCGGGTGTTCTCCAACCTCATTTTGCTGATCTGCTCGAGAGCAACGTGCGGACGTTGCAGGGGCTGGCCGCCAGCCACGAAGCGGCACAATGGCAGGAGTATCCTGGAGGGCGCTCGAAGAGCCTCTAAGGACGACTTCCATAAAGGAGCAGACGGATCTCGATCGCCTTGGCCGGCAGGTATTTTCAGGATTCCCTGCGTGTGAACGACTGCAACGGTACAATCGTTGAAACGCGATGCCTCACGCAGCTGGAACCCGTTTCGGTCCATACGAGATTCTCTCCCTCATTGGCGCGGGAGGGATGGGCGAGGTGTATCGAGCCGCCGATACCAGGCTCAAGCGGGAAGTTGCGCTGAAAATACTGCAGCCGGACGTGGCGGGAAACCCGGTTCGTCGCCAAAGGTTTGAAGTGGAAGCGCGTGACGTGGCTGGCCTCGATCATCCCAACATCATCGCCATTCACGATGTCGGGGCGGAGAACGGCGCGTTGTACATTGTCACGGAACTGATCGACGGGCAACCGCTCCGAGGCTCTTTCGCATTGCGAAAAGTTTTGGATTACGCCGTTCAGACGGCTAACGGACTGGCTGCGGCGCAAGCAGTCGGCATCGTCCACCGGGACCTGAAGCCCGACAATATCTTATTAACCCGCGACGGCCGCATCAAAATCCTGGACTTCGGTCTGGCAAAGGTGAATGCAACGCAAATGGCAGCGGCCGCAACCGAAACGCTAACGGTGCACACCGAACCGGGCGTCGTCATGGGGACGGTCGGTTATATGTCGCCGGAGCAGGTTCGCGGTCAGGAAACGGATCATCGGTCGGACATTTTCAGCTTCGGCGTCATCTTCTACGAGTTGTTGAGCGGCCGCCGTGCATTTCAGGCCGATACCGCCGTAGAAACGATGACCGCGATCCTCAAGCAAGAGCTGCCTGAGTTACCGGACTCAGTGCCGCGCGGCGTTCAACAGATTCTGCACCACTGTCTGGAGAAAGATCCCGGCAACAGGTTTCAGTCGGCGCGCGATCTTTCGTTCGCGCTGGCGGCTGTGTCGCAAAGCGCAAGCCATAGCGCCGTCGACCCGCGTCTCGCACCAGCGACGCGGTGGCGCCGACGGACGTTGATGGCACTGGGCGCGGCCGGGTTGATGGCGCTGTCGGTTCTTGTGTATCGGCTGGCGGTTCCTGTTCCGCAGCCCCAAAGCTGGACGGGAGCACTCCTGGGCGGACCGGAGATCGCCTATAGGCCGCGCACCTCCCCCGACGGCCATCTGATCGCGTTCTACGCCATAGAGGACGGTTACACCCAAGTCGCTGTCATGAAACCGGAGACCGGTAACTGGTCGATGCTGACGCATAGCCGGCAGCACGGAAACGTTACCAACGTAGCGTGGGCCGCGGATGGCACATCCATTTACTACGACCGCACGGCTGGCGGGCTGCAAGGCATTTATAACGTGCCGGTGCTCGGCGGCGATGAGCGCCTTGTCATTGAGAAGGCGTTCCGGCCCGAAGTCGTTCCCGATGGCAGCTTGCTAGCGGTCAGATTGAACTCCAACCGTCAATGGCAACTCTTCCGCTTCTGGCCTGAAACGGGACGGGTACAGGATTTGCCGGTCGCCGCAGTCAGTCCCCAGGAATCCTTGGAAAACCCGCGTGTGTTGCCGAACGGCAAAGAAGCAGTAATCGATGGGGCGCCGCTGGGACAGGAGGCTGGCGGCATGCGCCTGCTGCTAGTCGATCTCGGCACGGGCGCCACCCAGCCGATTGCGACTGAGTTGCCGAGGGGGACTGGCGCGCCGGGTTACGCAGTGAGCCGCGACGGCAGAACCGTGCTCATTGGGCAGGAATATGGCGAATTCACCCGCGTGATTGCGGTGCCGCTTCACCGCCCGGGACCCACGCAAACGCTGTTCACTGCGACCCACGAAGTCTGGGGCTTGGACAGCGCGCCCGACGGAAGTATCTATGCTTGTGTCACGGACCTGCCCGCCGAATTAGTGAGTCGTCCTCTCGACCGCGATCAGGCGGAAACGCTGGCTCGCTTCCCCGAGATTTCCGATCCGGACATGATGACCATGCTGCCGGATGGGCGAGTGATCCTGACGGTGCTGAATTCCGAGCGCGCACACCTCGTGGCCGTGGAGCGCGGCAAGAAGCCGGTCGCTTTGGTCGCTACGACAGAGGAGACTTCGACTCCCGTAACTGTTGCCGGCCCACGAGAGATCGCATTCCTGATCGGCCCCGTGCCGCGCGCGACAATCGCATTCGCGGATATACAAACCGGGCGCATCACGCGCCGCATCGCGCCAGGCAAAGGGCAGATCGATTCGCTGGCCGCCTCGCCGGACGGCGCCACGCTGTTTTTCGCGAGCGGCGGAATGATCTGGACGATACCATCGGCTGGCGGTGAAGCACGGAAGATCCGCCCTGGCGATCGCGCCGTAGCCGATCCCTCGGGCCGGGCGCTGCTCGTCAGTGTCCCCGAAAGCCCGAAGATACGGCTCTTTCATGTTCCACTGGATGGCACGCCCGAGACGGAGGTCCCCGTCGATGCAGCCTACGGGCTCACCTACTCGGACATCTCAGCCGGAAGCTGGACCGCACATGGCCGCTTGCTGGCTTCGCTCCACGAGTCGTGGTTCGCGGCGCCGGCCGTGCTGGATACCCGAAGCGGCCGCGTGCAACCGCTGCCGTACGACGGAACCAGTGACTATGTTTCCATGGTCTGGCTGACGGACGGACGGATGATGGCGCTGCGTAAGGCCGAGCGTTCTTCGTTATGGCGATTCGCGCCGGAGCGGGAGCAAACGAAATGAGCTCGCAACAGACCATCGCCCACTATCGCATCACCGGCGAGGGCGGCATGGGCGAAGTGTATCGTGCGACCGATACCAAACTCGGCCGTGAGGTTGCCGTTAAGGTTCTGCCCGCGGCATTTGCCGGCGATCCCATGCGCGTGGAGCGCTTCCAGCGTGAAGCGCAGGTGCTGGCCTCGCTGAACCATCCTAATATCGCTGCGATTTACGGCGCGGAAGAGCGCGCGCTTCTGGGCGTTTGGAGCAGTGCGGTACGAAATGCTGACAGCCCGGCGGGCGTTTGGGGGAACTACGACCACGGACACTCTGGCCGCGGTTTTGACGAGCGAGCCGGATTATTCCCGGTGCCAGCCGAGTTGCGCGACCCGAACAGATGCCGTCCATGAAGGGTCTGAATCCTTTCCCTCTCTACAAGCTGACTCTCTCACGATTTGAGCGTCGTACTCGATCGTGGACGGTCCAGCCCAGCGAAAGGCGAGAACTCTCGGTCTATCGTTATCGTCCTTAGTCCGTAAGGCGAATGTACCTGTTGTGAGTGTCTGGGTATCGATCACATGGAGATCGGAGGTAGTGCAGCAGACTCCGCAAACGGCGTAACCGATATACGCGAGATACCGACCGGAAGGTTACATATCTGCACTGTTGAATCCTCCACCCTCCTCGGCCCCGATTCGTCTGAGCCTGCCTGAACGGAGATCGTAGGCGAAGATGACCCATGGTCTGTTCTTGCCGACACCGATAGCTGCGGCCATGTAGAAAATCTCGCGCGGCTCATCCCATACGACCGGCTCCCACTCAGTGATGCACGCCAGACATGCAAGACGCAAATTGGCGCAAGCTTTTTCGGCGTCAGCGTTTTCCGGGCAATCGGTTGCCCTAAGGAGTAAACGGGAAAGATCCGGCTTCCAGTTCCGACCGCCGAAGTGAACCACAACGCCCTCGGAGTCGGCTTCAAATTGAGCCGAACCGGTCGGCTTGAAAACGCGGCCCGAGGTCTGGATCTGCGCCAGACATGTCATGCTCAGGCCGATCAGCAGGAACCGTTTCACATCAATACGAATAACACGGCCGAAAACGCCGAGTGTGGGACTCTTGAAAAGAGGTTGTCGCGAAGTGGTTTTAAAACCGGCCAAAGTTCCAGGTAAAAAGGTTCAGATCCTTCCCCCGCAACCAACACTCACCTTTTCTCCTCTCACCCCAGATGTCGCCCTCCGACCCGAGGAACGCGTCTGCCGCAGTGCCCGTGGCCTTCGTCAGCAGCCGATCGCCGACCAGATCAATACCACCGACACACCGGCCAGAAGATACCGCGGCATTGACTCATGTTAGGCGGATCGTCAGAGCACTGCTTCCACGGGCTCGCCAGGAACTTCCCGCGACGTCCCGATGGTTTGCAGCCCGACCATTTCTGCGTACCAGCCCGCGCGCTCCATCAGTTCCGCATGCGAGCCCTGCTCCACGACGCCTTCCTTGTCCAGCACCACAATCCGATGAGCCAACTTGCTGAGCGTTGCCAGGCGGTGAGCAATGATGATCACCGTCTGGCCGGCCAGCCATGGCTCCAGATTGCAGAGAATTCGCTGCTCCGTCTCCGCGTCCAAAGCGCTGGTAAATTCGTCGAGCACCAGAATCTTCCGATCGTCCTTCATGGCGATCAGCGCCTGCGCCAGCGCCACTCTCTGCTGCTGCCCTTTCGACAGGCTGACGCCGCCTTGCCCCACCCGGGTCCGATACTTCATCGGCATCCGGCAGATATCCTCGTGGATGCAGGCGGCCTTGGCGACGCGCACCACTTCCCGCAATGTCGCTTCGGGCCGGGTGAACCGCAGCACATCCACAATCCGCATTCCGGAAAGATAAGCGCCGCCGCTTTGCGAGACACAGGAGAACATGCCGCGCAATTGGTCCAACGGCCACAAGCGCACATCCTTCCCGCAGATCTCAATGGCGCCGCGTTGGACGTCGAACAGGCGGGTCAACAAACCCTGCAGCGTGGTCTTGCCGCAGCCGGAGCGGCCGACAATTCCCAACACGGTGCCCGGAGTGATGGAAAGGTGCAGGTTTCTGAGCGCGGGCTCGCTCCGCCGTGGATACGTGAAGCGTACATTGGCCATGCGGATTCCGACGCCGTCGGGCACGAACACCGGAATCGCCGAGGGATCGTGCGCGATAGCCGGCGAGTCGCTCATCAGTTTGACCAGGATTCGTGTGGGCTCCAGACCGTCGTAGAGCCTTTCCAACAGGGACGCATAGCCGCCGAACGACGCCAGCAACTGCTCGATCAGCATGTTGAGATACATGATGCTGGCCGCATCCAGCGCGTTGTGCCGGTATTGCCAGATCCACATTCCCTGGCAGGCGCGCTTGGCGATCGATAGAGCCAGGTTGCGGCGGAAACCGAAGCGGTTGCCGATGCGCGCCTCCTCCAGTCCCTCTTCCTGAATCTGCCGCTGCACGCGCCGGTACTTGCGTAATATCTGGCCCTGCTGGCCATAGCGCACCACCGATTCGATGGCCTGCACGCTCTCGGAAAAGAGGCCATAATCCCGCCCGTAGTGTCTATGGCGGCGCTTGGCGAAAGGCCGCCGGCGGCGATTCTCCAGAATCGTGAGCCACAGAAAGACGCCAAGCGCGGGAGCCAGCAGCGAAGCCGTGGCCGCGCTGATCAGCAGCAGAGGCACCAGACTGAACACGGTCTGGATGAGCGCCGGAACCAGTTCGCGGCTGAACCCCTCGGCAGTCTGCACAACCTTCCCGACACCGTTGTTGACCTTGCCCACCAACTCGCCGGAACTCTGCCGCTGGTGCCACTCCATCGGCATGCCGAGAACCTTCTCCAACGCATCGGTGCGCAATCGGCCGAAGAGCGGATAGCTGATACTTTTTGAAAAGAAGAAATTCAACGCCTGATCGAAAATCAGGTAGCTGGAATCGAAGGCCACAAATCCCGCCACAAAGAGCCATTCGGGCAGGCTGGTGTGATGAAGGCACAGCCGGAGCGCCCAGACTAGCGAGTAGCCGCCCACAATCACCAGGGCTTGGCGCAACACCACGCCCGACATGTAGCGGACATACTCCCGGCGGAAAGGCCGCAGGAGTTCACGGATTTTGGGCGAGCGCATCAAAGAGTAAAGCCTGAATCAAAAAACAGGGAGGAAGGAGGAGCAGCGGAACTGGAACAACCCTGAAAAAACGTACGTTCGTTAACAGTGACCATTGTACGTGAACGAACGTATCGGGATCAAGAAATAAACGTAACGTCCACGATGTGAACGCAGAGGCAATTGTATGTAGAGTCGTACCGAATGTGCGCCACTGCGCGCTCTAAGACCTTCGCCTGCGCAGCAGCATTGCCTGAATCGACGTACTCTTTGTACGTTGGACTAGTGCCTGGGGTCCAGCGTCCACAATCTCCTGAATCACCCGTCCGCCGCGTACTCATGACGGGCGATACCGTGGGCGGTGTCTGGAATTTCAATCTGGAACTCGCCCGGGCGCTCGCCCCTTATGGCGTCGAGGTGATCCTGGCGGCCATGGGTGGCGATCCCGCCGATCACCAGCGCGCCGCCGCCGCGGCCATCGCCAATCTGCAATTGCACACCAGCAAATATCGACTTGAGTGGATGGACGATCCCTGGGCTGATGTGCAAGAGAGCGGAGCCTGGCTGCTCGATATGGAGAAGCAGCTTCGCCCGGATATCATCCACCTGAACAGCTACGGCCACGGTGCATTTCCCTGGCAGGCGCCCGTGGTGCTGACTGCGCATTCCTGCGTGGCTTCCTGGTGGGCCTCTGTGAAGGGCGGTCCCCTTCCGTCAAATTGGAATCGCTATCGCAGCGAAGTCGAGTACGCGGTGAAGTCCGCCGATTTCCTCACCGCACCGAGCGCCGCCATGCTGCGCGCCGTCGAAGAAAACTATGGCGCGGGACTCCCCGGCTGTCGCGTCATTCCCAACGGTCGAGATGCGCAACTCTATCGCGCCGGCCCCAAGGAGCAGTTCGTTCTCACCGCTGGACGCCTCTGGGATGAAGCCAAGAATGTCGCGGCCGTGGCCAAGATCGCGGCCAACCTTCCGTGGGCCGTCTATGTGGCCGGCGAGGATCGGCACCCGAACGGCGCATCCACTCAACTGGCCGGTTGCCGCGTTTTAGGCCGCCTGTCCCACAGCGAACTGGCGGACTGGTACGCGCGCGCCGCAATCTACGTCCTGCCCGCCCGCTACGAGCCGTTCGGTCTCTCGGCTCTCGAAGCGGCACTGTCAGGCTGCGCCCTGGTCCTGGGCGATATCGAGAGTCTGCGCGAAGTTTGGGACGACACCGCGATCTTCGTCCCGCCCGACGATACCGGACAACTGGAAGCGGTGCTGCGCGAGCTGATTGCCCACCCGGCGCGCCGCGAAGAACTGGCGGGCCGCAGCCATGCCCGAGCCCTCACCTTCACGCCGGATCGGATGGCGCGGCAGTACCTGGACGTCTACCAAACGCTAGCGAATTTGCGGAGCCTGCTATGCGCATCGTAATCTTCACCCACTCCCTGATTTCCGATTGGAACCATGGCAACGCCCATTTCCTGCGCGGCGTTGCTACCGAACTGTTGAGCCGCGGCCACACCCTCCGCATCTTCGAACCGCGCGACGGCTGGAGCTATCGCAACCTGGTATCGGAGCATGGCGAAGCCGCGGCGAACGGCTTCTACAAAGCCTATCCACAGCTTCGCAGTGAATTCTACGACGGCGACACACTGAACATGGAGGACGCACTGGCAGGCGCCGACCTCGCCATCGTTCACGAATGGAATTCGCCGGAGTTGGTGCGGCGCGCCGGTGAATATCGCGCCTCGCATCCGGCTCTCCAGCTCTTCTTCCACGACACGCATCACCGCAGCGCGACCGATCCCGATTCGATGGCGGCCTACGACCTGCGCCACTACGATGGTGTGCTGGCGTACGGCGGAGTCATTCGAGACATCTACCGGCAGCAGCGCTGGGCCGATCGGGTGTGGACTTGGCATGAAGCCGCCGACACGCGCGTTTTCTACCCGCGTCATTCGGCGAGAAAATCCGGCGACCTGGTGTGGATTGGAAATTGGGGAGACGATGAACGCGGCGATGAGATTCGCGAATTTTTGATCGAGCCCGTGAAGGCGCTCGGCCTCAAGGCGTGTGTTTACGGCGTTCGCTATCCGGACAGCGCGCTGCGTGAACTGGAGGAGGCGGGGATCGAATACCGCGGCTGGCTGCCAAATTATCGCGTACCTGAAGTCTTTTCCCGCTACGCCGTCACCGTCCATATTCCACGCCGGCCGTACGTACGCGCGCTGCCCGGCATTCCCACCATCCGCCCCTTTGAGGCGCTCGCCTGCGCCATTCCGCTCGTCTCCGCGCCATGGGACGACACCGAGGGACTCTTCCGCAATGGACGCGATTTCCTGATGGCGCGCGATGGCGGCGATATGATCGCGCACCTCAGCGCCTTGTTGTCGAATCCCCGCTTCGCGCGCACGCTTGCCGAAAGCGGACTGGAAACCATCCGATCAAGCCACACATGCGCGCATCGCGTCGACCAATTGCTGGAGATCGCCCGCAGCGTCAACGAACTTGCCGTTGTCGAAGGAGCCAACTGAATGCGGAGGAGTTCTTAACCATGTGGGGAATCATTCCAGCGGCGGGAAAAGGCAGCCGCATCCAGCCGCTTGCCTTCTCTAAGGAACTGCTGCCGGTGGGCGCGCGCGGGGAAGGGGAGCAGCGCCGCCCCCGTGCCGTAAGCGACTACCTGGTGGAACGGCTCGTCAAAGGCGGCGCCACCAGGATTTGCTTCGTGATCTCGCCCACCAAGTCAGACATTCTGGGCTACTACGGCGGCGGTGCGCATGGAGTTCCCATCTGCTACTGCGTTCAGCCGGAGCCGCTCGGCTTGTGCGACGCCATCTTCCGCGCGCTTCCGGTGATCGATGAGCGCGAGCCCGTACTGGTCGGCTTGCCGGATACTGTCTGGTTCCCCGAGGAAGGCCTGCGCACGCTTCCAAACGACCGCCTCTCGTTCCTGCTATTCCCCGTGCAACGGCCGCAATTCTTCGACGCCGTCACGCTCGATCGCGAAGGCCGGGTCACACAGATACAGGTGAAACATCCCGCTCCCTCCTCTCATTGGATCTGGGGCGCCTTCAAAATGCCCGGCGTCATCTTCCACGACCTGCACAAACTCTGGCTGCGGCGCGGCGATGAATACATGGGAACGCTGGTGAACGCGTGGCTCGCTGAAGGCGGCGAGGCGTGGGGCGTCTGCACCGGCACCTCGTACCTGGATGTCGGCGCGATGGAGGGCTACCTGACGGCGATGCGCACACTGGCCGATCGCGGCGCCGAACCGGCCGCCTCGGAGGTCGCCCTATGATCGGCAGCCCCCCTTCGGTATCGCTTTCGCAAGACGAGATCCGCCGCCGCGTTGCCGAACTCGGAGACTGGTTTCAGAATCTCAACCTCGCCGGCGTGCAGACCGCGCCCCACCATTTCCTGGGCGACTATCCTTCGTGCAAGTGGAGCGGCTTCGCCCACTCGATTCCGGCGGATCTCAGCGGCAAGACGGTGCTCGATATCGGCTGCAACGCCGGCTTCTATTCGCTCGAAATGAAACGGCGGGGAGCCGCGCGCGTCCTCGGCATTGATTCCGACCCGGCGTATCTGGCGCAAGCCCGCTTCGCCGCCGAAGTCCGGGGCGCCGATATCGAGTTCCGCCAATTGGACGTCTACCAGATCGCGCAACTCCGCGAGAAGTTCGACGTCGTTCTGTTCATGGGCGTGCTCTACCATTTGCGCCATCCCCTCCTGGCCCTCGACCTGCTTTGGGAGCATGTGGTCGGAGATACGCTGGTGTTCCAATCGCTGATGCGCGGCAGCCGCGAGCTCATGCCGCTGGCCAAAGACTATCCCTTTGAGGAGACTGGCATCTTCGAAAACTCCGCCTATCCCGCCATGTACTTCGTGGAGCATCGCTACTCCCACGACCCGACCAACTGGTGGATTCCCAATCGCGCCTGCGCCGAGGCCATGCTGCGGAGCGCCGGCTTTGAGATCCTGCAACATCCCGAAGAAGAGGTCTACATCTGCAAGCGGAGCGACCGCCGTGGTTGAGGCCGTCATGCTCTGGAACGAGCCGAACAATCTCTCCCACTGGAACTTCGAAGTCGATCCCGGCTGGAGCATCTTCGCCCGGATGGTGAATCTGGCGGCGGACGCAGTGAAGGCGGAAAATCCCAAACTGCGCCGCGTGCTGGGAGGCATCTCGCCGATCGATCCTCAATTCGTGCTCAACATGCAGCGCCAGTGCGTCCTGGGCCATGTGGACGTGGTGGCGGTGCACGGCTTCCCGCTCGATTGGAACCATTGGACCATCCATGAATGGCCCGACAAGCTGAACGAAATCCGCGCGGTCACCGGTCTGCCGCTCTGGATTTCCGAGGTCGGCGTCTCCACGTTCGGCGCCGAAGAGGTGCAGCAATTCGGCTTGAAGCGATCCGCCGAACTGCTGATCGGCCGCGCCGAACGGATCCACTGGTACAGCCTCTACGACTTGCCCCGCGCATGGCCAGCCACTACGCGCCATCGTGAGGCGGAGGGCTCGTCCTACTATCGCCACTTTTACATGGGGCTGCTCACTGAAGAGGGCGCGCCGAAACTGGCCTTGCGGGATTTCGCAAACTACACGCCCGAGCTTGGAATCTGCCAGTGGTTTCACTTCGAGGATCCTCGTTTGGAGGACGCCGTCCGATGGCTGCGCGACCTGGGGGTCCGCTACATCCGCACGGGCCTCAGTTGGGCCGACAGCTTCCGTCCGGGCGCCGATCGCTGGTTCGATCGTCAGATGAAAGCGCTGGAGGAATTCGATACCACGGTTACGTATTGCTTCACGCCGGAACACTGCGGATTGCTGCCGAACCACACCAGTCCGCCGAAAGACGTGCACCAGTTTGCCGAGTTTTGCGCCGCCATGACTCGTCGCTACGGGCGATAGAACAGGCGGCGACGTACATAGAGGAGAGGAAGAAATGATGCGACCGCGACACGCCGCTTTGCTCGTCGGTGCAGGAGTGGCGGCGGCGTTTATGATGCGCCGCAAACAAGCCATGGACCTGCACGGAAAGGTCGTCCTCATCACGGGCGGCTCGCGGGGTCTCGGACTCGCGATGGCCCGCGGCTTCGCCGAACAGGGCGCCCGCCTCGCCATCTGCGCCCGCAGCGAGACCGAACTGGCGGCGGCCAAGCAGGACCTGGCGCCCGTCGCCGAAGATGTGATTACCGTCAAATGCGACGTCGCCGACTATAGCCAGGTGAAGCACATGATCAATCAGGTAGTCCGCCATTACGGACGCATCGATGTGCTGGTCAACAATGCCGGCGTCATCCACGTCGGCCCCATCAGCTCGATGACTATCGCGGATTTCGAGCAGGCCATGAACGTGATGTTCTGGGGCATGGTGTACACCACCATGGCGGCCCTGCCGCACATGCGCGGACGCGGCGACACTCGCATCGTGAACATCACTTCGGTGGGCGCGAAAGTGAGTGTGCCGCATCTGGTGCCGTATAGCTGCGCCAAGTTTGCAGCCGCGGCCTTCTCCGAAGGCATGCGCGCCGAGTTGCTCGGCAGCGGAGTCAAAGTGGTGACCATCGCGCCGGGACTGCTGCGGACCGGGTCTCATCTGAATGCGCTCTTCAAGGGCAAGGCCGAGGCCGAAAGCGCATGGTTCAGCGTCAGCGCCAGCATGCCGGGAATCTCCATGGGCGCGGAGCGGGCCGCGGACCAGATCATCTCGGCGACGCGGGACGGAAGGGCGGAGCGCATCCTCAGTCCACCCGCGAATCTGCTTTCGGCATTTCACGGCCTCTTCCCGGGGACCACGTCGAACGTGCTCGGACTGGTCAACAAACTCTTGCCGGGCGAGGGAAGCGAAGTCCGTTCGGGCGCGCAAAGCCGCATCCTGAAACAGCCCTGGATGCAGCCTCTCCTGCTTCTGGGGACCCGCGCCGCAATCCGCCTCCTGCAACCCGTTTAGGGCAGGCGCTTTCCCGGCTATCTCAACCCGCCAGCTTCGAGGCGGCCTGCCATACCTGCGGCCCCGGTATCTTCTTTTTTGGCGCGGCCTCGCGCAGATAATCCCGTCTCAGTGCCTCCGCCAGCGACAGGGCGCGATCGTATTTGGCTTTTTCGATGCGCTTCAATTCCGCCATTAAGCCGCAGCCCTTCTGGTGCTTCAAAGCTTTCTTGGCGATTGAGACGAGTTCGTTCCAGTCGTGCCACTCCCCGATGGTGTCGTTCACCGCGCCGAGGTCGTCGATGAATTTCGGGCGGGCGGCGCCGTCCGCCATTCGCAGCACGTCGCGCAGTTCTTTCACCTTCAGCCGGTATGGATGAATGTTCTCCGGCCCCAGACGATGCGGAAGCGCCAACTCCGCGGCGAGCTTCACGGCCGTGCCCGTGGCATCGGCGGCTGCTTTGCTTTCCTCGGCAGGGTCGCCGTCCGCCCGCACCACCTTCGCCAGGAGTTTCCGCGTGCGCTTGAAATCCTTGCGCAGTGCGGGCCGGCGCCGCTTTACCTCGGCGTAGAACTTCTTGGCGTACTTCCGGCGCCGGGCCCCAAGATGCTCCAGGAGTTGCACCTGGCACTCGCCTTCACCCTTCGGGCGTATCGGAGCAGCATAGCTGGTGAGCACGTCCAAATCGCGAACCTTGCCCGCCCGTTTGCGAAGGCGATCCAGAGATTTCAAGGCCGCATCGTCCATGCCCCGCGCGTCCAGCGCGACAGCCTTGAACATGGCTTCGAAACGCCGGGCATTCGTCCGCAGGTCGTGCACTTCGTCGGGAGTCGGCTGCCGCCGCATCTTCCGGAGCAGTTTCGTCAGCTTCTTCACCGGCTTCAAAAGTCGATCGCGATCCAATCCCATGACACTCCTACCCTCATTCATTCTGATGGGTTGGGCGCGAATCCGGTGTGCGGCTGCACACGCTTATTGCAGGTTCAATAGCGCGTTGATCCTGGCTTCGAGAGTCTTCTCGTCGCCCGGCTTGTAACCTTCGAGATACAGGATCACCCGGCCGTTCTGATCCAGCAGATAACTGGCGGGAGTGGCATCGATGGCGTAATCCCGCTGCAACGACTCCTGCGATGCACCGATCAGGACGGGCACGGTGAGTTTCTTCTCGGCCTGCCAGCCCGCGATCAGATGATTCTCCTCAGGCAGGATATTGATCCAGACCGCCGAGAGTCCACGATCCTTCAACCTGTCGTAGATCTTCTGGATCTCTGGAAGTTCCACGTTGCAGTAGGGACAGCGCGGGTAGAAGAAGCTCACCAGCGTGAGTTTGCTCGAGAAGTCGCGCAGCGTCTTCTTCTGCCCGTCGGGAGTCTTCAGCGTGAAGGGCTTGAACTCGTCGTGTTTCACCGGAGCCGCGGCGGTATGCGCGCGTGCGGCCAATTCTTCGGCGGCGGCGCTCTTCCTGCCCGGCAGTCGCAGCGTGTAGCCCGCCATCCACACGTAGTTCGCAAATGCGGCATCGCCCTCGTGTACGCCATTGATTTCCTCGGCGACACTCTTCGTGCGATCGCGAATCAGCACCTTGCCCACGCTGAATTGCAGCATGTGATGGCCGCGCGTGTAGATGAAGCCGGGCGTTAGCGCCACACCGTAACCGGGTCGCCGGAAACCCAGATCGTTGCCGATCAGATTATGCGCCGGCACGCCTTCGGCACGAACCGTCAAAGTCAATCCAAGGCCCTTGATTTTGGGCGCCGGATGCGACGCACCCACCTCCAGCATGTACTGATCCTGAATGGCGTCGAATTGCGTCATCCCGGGCGTCGCCGCCGGCGGATTGTTGGCCGTGCCCCCGTGCGAGGTCCAGAAATTGTGATACCCGCCCTGTGTCATCACGTAACTGCCGTCGATGAACGCGATCGTATTGCCCCCCAGATTCTGGAAGCCCTGCCACGACATGATCATGCCCCATGTGCCCGCGCCCGGCTGGACGGAATAATCGGGATATTGCGTCGTCGGAGCACCGCCGTACGAGGTCACCACCACGTTGCTCTGCCTGTCGTTGCCGGAAGGCGTCAGCAGACTCAGCCCGAATTGCACATTGTTGGTCCCGGCCTTGGCGCTCTTCGGACTACGCAGCCACGACTGCACTCCGACACTGATATCGCCCAGCCCTGACGTATACAGCGTGCCGTACTGCGCCTGCTGCCGCCTGCTGGCGTAAACGAATGGCAGAGTCCCGGTCACGCTGACGCGCGAGGTGACCTGATAAGTCAACATCACGTCGTCGATATTGGTCTTCGACTGGACTTCGGTGCCCAATTGCGCACGCGAAAAATTCTCCGTGGGGCCGCTGAAATGCACGTGCGAATAGACGTGGCGCACTCCAATACCCGAGGTCCAATCGCCCGGACGCAGGTACCCGCCCCCTTCCGCTCCATTTGACTCCAGACCGGAGCGAGAGATCACTCAACCCTGGGCGTGAGCAATCCGCGTGGGCACAAAAAGCGCAGCAAAAATGGCAGCAAAACCGAGAATCCGATGCAACCCAGCCCCTCCGTTCTCAAAATAATAGGCGAGTTGTCCCGGCAAAACAATAATCGATTCATACTAAGGGGCGCCGGGCGCATCGGTAAGCGCGGCTTATTAGGATGTGGACTTGGATGGTAGGCGCGGAAGGACTCGAACCTTCGACCCTCAGCTTAGAAGTTTACGGGGCCTTTTGAAAATATAGAACATATGCTCCAACGGCGAAGAATTTTGGCTAATCCAAACCACTGCGTTTTTAACGCCGGCTCCATTCCACCCCAAGAAACGGAGTAATAGTTTTTCGCGCTTGTTCAGGAGCAATCTCAGCCCTGCCGTCAGGATAAATCCAGTTCAAAGGTCTTGATGACAGTCTGGACCGCCGAAGCCATAGCTTCCATTGCGTCGATGATTGAACGTCCTTCTACGATTCCACTTTCAAGAAAGGAGATCTCATAGAGAAATTCCATTTTGTCGTTGATTTCGGATTCCGGACTATCCACAAAAAGCGTTGTGCCAGTCTCAAGGGGAAAAACGGGCGTGCCGGCGTTTCTATCGTCTCTGATGAGGCCGAGAAGTGGTGGAAGTCCCGGTGACTTCCTGCCAAAGAACTGCTCAATCTTGCCATCCATAAGCTTTCCAACATTCATGTACCGGTGCGCAGTTCCAACGGCAACCAGCAATCGGTGCTTGTCTATTCGATTGAGGTTGTGCAATACCCACAATTCGTGGCCTTTCGCATTCTGATACGGTTCAAATGCTGCAATTTTGTTGAACACGGCTTGTGAGACTCCTCTTATCTTCCGCGGAGCCCGATTGGTGAAATCCTTCAGGTCGGCGCACACGGGAAATTCCGTAGCATTTCCGCCCGACCCACTGTGCTTGTCGACCAGCTGCCAGACTAGGTGATCCAGGGCGCTCCGCAGATTTTGAATGGCATCTCCTGCGATCAGCCTTATAGCTGCCGGAACTGGTGTGCTGCTGCTGACGTAATAGATTACCTCTCGGGTGTTCGCGTCGCGCTTCGCCGACACGGTGTATGGATGCTCCTTGAAAAACACCTCAGAAGCCTTCAAAAACTCAGTAATGTGCTTCCTTGCCCTTTCAGTCTTCAGCTTGAGATCTGTCATTCTGTCAGCCATAAGCCGAAAATGTTATCACGCAATTTCCGACCTGCGGACCTGAGCCGGTCTGGTCAGAAAACCTTCGCGAATGTTGCCTCTGCCGCCCCCATCATGAGTACAGTTCAATATTATATGTGCGGACCTCGGCGTAAGCACGGACGTCTACACGAAGTCCGACCGCGGGCAGAAGCGCGGAGCGGTTCAGAACCTCGAAGCCGCAGTGCTTCGAGAACCGCAACAGAAGGTATTCGCGTGAGCTTAATGGCGTAAATAGAGCAAAACCGTTGAACGGATTGAAGACCCAGTGGCGCTTAAGTCCTTTGGACTCTGGTAGGCGCGGAAGGACTCGAACCTTCGACCCTCAGCTTAGAAGGCTGATGCTCTATCCACCTGAGCTACGCGCCCCTACCTACCATCGAGTTTAACCCACTAGAACCAGCGGCTCATGATTACCTTCTGCTCGGTGTAGAAGCCCACCGAGTCTTTGCCGTGCGCGTGCAGGTCGCCGAAGAACGAATTTTTCCAGCCCGCGAAGGGGAAGAACGCCATCGGCGCCGCCACTCCGACATTGATTCCAACCATGCCGACTTCGATCCGGGACGAGTACTCGCGCGCCGATTTTCCATTGCTCGTGAAAATCGCCGTAGCGTTGCCGAATGGCGACCGGTTCACCAGTTCAATCGCTTCGTCCAACGTCTTCACGCGCATCACGGAAAGCACCGGTCCGAAGATCTCTTCTTTCGCGATGGTCATCTCCGCGGTCACATTGTCAAAGATCGTCGGACCCAGAAAGTAACCGCTGCCGTCGGGCTTGCCGGCGCGACCATCCACCAGCGGCGTCGCACCCTCGGCCACTCCCGTATCCACATAGCCCGCTACCTTGGCGCAATGGTCGCCGGTCACCAGCGGACCCATCTCCACGCCGTCGCGAGAGCCATCGCCCACCGCGAGTCCCTGCGTCCGCTTCACCAGCAGATCCAGCAGCGGACCGGCCGCATCGCCCACCGGCACCAGCACACTACCGGCCAGACAGCGCTCGCCCGCCGCGCCGAATGCCGACCCGATAATGGCCTCCACCGTCTTCGGCATATCCGCGTCCGCCATGACCACCAGATGATTCTTCGCGCCGCCCAGTGCCTGCACGCGCTTGCCCTCGGCCGCCGCCGTCGTATAAATGTACTTCGCAATCGGCGTGGATCCGACGAACGATACCGCCTTCACCAACGGATGATGCAGCAGCGCATTCACCGCTTCCTTGCCTCCGTGGACCAGGTTCATCACGCCCGCCGGCAGTCCCGCATCGTGCAGCAGTTCGATGGCGCGCGTCGGCGTGAGCGGCACTTTCTCGGAGGGCTTCAGTACGAACGTATTCCCGCTGGCAATGGCGAACGGATACATCCACAGCGGCACCATGGCCGGGAAATTGAACGGCGTGATGCCGGCGCACACGCCGATGGGTTGCCGGATCGTCTTGCAATCGATGCCGTGCGCCACGTCGTTGAGCGAATCGCCCATCATCAGCGTCGGCATGCCGCACGCCACTTCCACCATTTGGATCATGCGGCGGACTTCGGCCTTCGCGTCGTCGGCGGTCTTGCCGTTCTCCCGCGTCAGGATCGCCGCGATCTCGTCGCTGTGCCTGTCCAGCAGCGTCTTATACCGATACAGCACCTGCACGCGATCCACTACCGGCACGTCGCGCCACTTGAGAAACGCTTCGTGCGCCGCGCGCACGGTCCGGTCGATATCGGCCTCGGTAGCGTACGGCACTTCAGCAATCGTCTCACCCGTAGCAGGGTTCATCACCGAGCCCATGGTGCGGCCTTCGGGTTTTTCCCAAACTCCGTTGATGTAGAACGAAACAGTTCCTATGGCAGTTCCTGTGGCAATCATCCTTCACCTTCCCATTCGGGTATAGTCGCAGGCGCCGCGGCGCTCTGCATCAGCAAGCGGTACACAGCTCCGGAAACTCCGAAGCCCACAAACCAGGCGTAATCGTAAAGCAGCTTCAGCGACGGCACAAACAGTCCCAGCAGCGCCACCGCAATTCCAGCCGCCAGCGCGACGATGGCGCGTATGTTGACGCCGTTGTCATACTCGTACACGCCGTTGCGGCGGTACAGATCTTCCACCTTCAGGCGCGAGCGGCGCACCACGAAGTAATCCACAATCATCACGCCGGCGATCGGTCCCAACAATCCCGAGTATCCCACCAGCCAGCCGAAGATGTACGAACTGAAATCCGTCAGCAGTTTCCACGGCATCATCAGCACCCCGACCACGCCCGTGATCAGGCCGCCGGTGCGGAAGGAAATCAGCCGCGGATTCAAATTGGAGAAATCGTTCGAAGGTGACACTACATTCGCCGCCACGTTCGTATTCAGGGTAGCAATCAGCAGCGCGATCAGCGCGATGAAGGCGACTACCGGCTGATTGAATTTGCCCAGCAGCGTCACCGGATCCCAAATCGCCTCTCCGAAAAGCACCACCGACGCCGACGTCACCGCCACGCCGATGAACGAATACAGCGTCATCGCCGTCGGCAATCCCAAGGCCTGTCCCACCACCTGCGCCTTTTGCGATTTGGCATAGCGCGTGAAGTCCGGAATGTTCAACGCCACCGTGGCCCAGAAGCCCACCATGCCCGTCAGCGAGGGAACGAAGAAGCGGAAGAACTCGGCCGGCGTATGGAATTTGCTGGGCGCGCTCAGCACCGGACCGAAGCCGCCCGCTTTGCCCGTGATCCACCAGAGCAGCAGCAAGCCGATCCCCAGCATGAACGGCGCGCCGATGCCTTCCAGGAATTTGATGGTCTCAATACCGCGCCAGATCACCGCGATATTCAACGCCCAAAATGCAAAGAAGCAGATCCAGATGCCGCCGGTGAGCGACGCCGCGCCCGGCCACATGATTTTCAACATCGAGTAGATGGCCTGCCCGCCGATCCACGTCTGAATGCCGAACCATCCGCACGCTACCAGCGCGCGCAGCACCGCGGGAACATTCGCGCCGCGCACACCGAACGACGCGCGCACCAGGACGGGGAAGGGAATTCCGTACTTCGCGCCGGCATGCGCATTCAGCAGCATGGGCACCAGCACAATCAGGTTGCCCAGCAGGATCGTCAGGATCGCCTGCCACCAACTCATGCCCCCGGCGATCAGGCCCGACGCCAGCATGTACGTCGGAATGCAGACCGACATGGCCACCCACAGCGAAGCGTAATTGTACGTGCCCCACGTCCGGCGGTCCATTGGAATGGGCGCCAGGTCTTCGTTGTATAAGGTGCGGTCTACTGCCATGCGCCCCCGCGCGCCTGCCGCCGCAGATAATTCCCGCGCCCCGCCTTTCCGAGGAACTCGCCGCCATCCACAATCACTTCGCCGCGCGAGATCACCGTGCGCGCATTGCCCATCACTTCATACCCCTCGAACATCGAATAATCGACGCGCATGTGGTGCGTCTGCGCGCTGATCCGGTACGGCGCTTTGGGATCCCAGATCACGATATCGGCGTCGCTGCCTGCCGCGATCTCGCCCTTCTGCGGGTACATTCCGAAGATGCGGGCCGGCGTGGTGGACGTAATTTCCACGAAGCGATTCAGCGAGATCTTCCCCGCATTCACCCCGTGATGATAGATCAACTGCAGACGATTCTCGATGCCCGGACCGCCATTCGGGATCTTCGTAAAATCGTGCTTCCCCAGAATCTTCTGGTCCTCGAAACAGAACGGGCAGTGGTCCGTCGACACCACTTGCAGATGGTCGTGCTTCAGGCCATCCCAGAGCTTGGGCAGATTTTCCTTCGTCCTCAGCGGCGGCGTGAACACGTATTTCGCGCCTTCGAAATTGGGCCGCTCCAACTCTTCAATGGAGAGCAGCAGATACTGCGGACACGTCTCGGCGAACGCCGGGACGCCGCGATCGCGCGCCTCGCGCACCTGATTGAGCGCGTCCTCACTCGAAAGGTGGACGATGTAAATCGGTGTGCCGGCCATCTCCGCCAGTGCGATGGCGCGATGCACCGCCTCCGCTTCGGCGAGCGTGGGCCGCGTGAGCGCGTGATACACCGGCGCCGTCTTCCCTTCGGCCAGCGCCTTCGCCACAATCACGTCGATCACGCTGCCGTTTTCGGCATGCATGCAGATCAACGCGCCGTTCTTGGCGGTGCGCGAGAGCGCCTTGAAAATCGTCGCGTCGTCCACCATCAGCACGTTGGGATAGGCCATGAACAGCTTGAAGCTGGCCACGCCTTCGTCCACCATATCGTCCATGTCCTCCAGCCCGGAAGTGCCCAGGTCGGTGACAATCATGTGCAGGCCGTAATCGATCACGGCGCGCCCTTCGGCCTTCTTCCACCACGTGTCCAGGGCGTCGCGCATCTTCGTGCCGCGGCCCTGAATCGCGAAATCCACAATGCTGGTGGTGCCGCCGAAAGCCGCTGCGCGCGTCCCGGTCAGGAAATCGTCCGCGCTGGTGGTGCCGCCGAACGGCATGTCCAGATGCGTATGCGCGTCAATCCCGCCCGGGATCACGTACATCCCCGTCGCGTCGATCAGGTGCTCCGCGCGCTCCGTGGGGATGCCGGCGCGCACCTCGGCGATGCGCGTGCCTTCAATCAACACGTCCGCCGCTTTGGTCTCGCGAGCGGTCACTACCGTGCCATTCCGAATCAGCGTATTGGCCATGATCTCAACCTTTGGCTGCCGCCGCCGTGCGCTGCTCCCACGATTGGCTCGGCCGTCCCGTATCCACTTTTTCCATGGTGATGCAGCTTTCCACCGGACACACCAGCCAGCAGAGATTGCAGCCCACGCACTCGGCTTCGTCCACCGTCGGAATGCGCGCCGGCGGGGTCTTCCGGCCGTTGGCCGCCTGCAGCGCGTCCAGCTTGGCAATCGGCGTCACGGCGATGCGCGCGCGACTCGCCGCCTCCACGCTCTCCGGATACTTGTAGCCTTCAATGTGGATGCACTGGTGCGCGCCGTCCCAACAGGCGATGTAGCACAGGTCGCAGCCAATACACTTATCGCGATCGATTCGCGCCACAATCCGGTAGTTCAGGTCCAGATGCTTCCACTCGGTGACCTTCGGAATCGAAAGTCCGCGGAAGTCGTCGATGGTGGCGAAACCCTTCTCGTCCATCCAATTGCTCAGGCCGTCGATCATGTCTTCCACAATGCGGAAGCCGTAGTGCATCGCCGCCGTGCACACCTGCACCGTGCCGCAGCCCAGTAGAATGAACTCCGCCGCCTCGCGCCAACCGGCCACGCCGCCGATCCCCGAAATCGGGATGCCCACTTCCGGGTCCGACGCAATCTGCTGCACCAGGTGGAGCGCAATCGGCTTCACCGCCGGACCGCAATAGCCGCCGTGTGACGATTGGCCGCCCACATACGGCCGCGGCGTCAGCGTGTCCAGATCGATCCCCGTGATGGAGTTGATCGTGTTGATAGCCGAGAGCGCGTCCGCCCCGCCGCGCCAGGCCGCCCGCGCCACCGTGCGGATGTCCGTGACGTTGGGCGTCAGCTTCACCAGCACCGGAGTCCGCGCCACTTCCTTCACCCATTCGGTGATCATGCAGGCGTAGTCGGGCACCTGTCCCACCGCGCTGCCCATGCCGCGCTCGCTCATGCCGTGCGGACAGCCGAAGTTCAATTCCAAGCCGTCGGCGCCCGCGTCTTCCGACCGCTTGACGATGTCGTGCCAGACCTCGCGCTTGGAATCCACCATCAGCGACGCAATCACGGCATGCTTCGGATATCGCTTCTTCACCTCCGCGATTTCGCGCAGGTTCGTTTCGATGGGACGGTCGCTGATGAGCTCGATATTGTTCAGCCCCATCATGCGCTGGCCGTTCCAATCCACCGACGAGTAGCGCGAAGAGACGTTCACAATCGGTTCGCCGATGGTCTTCCATACCGCGCCGCCCCAGCCCGCATCGAAGGCGCGCATCACCTGCTCGCCGCAATTGGCAGGAGGCCCGGAAGCCAGCCAGAACGGATTGGGACAGCGGATGCCGGCGAAATTGGTGGTCAGATCAGCCATGCAGCGCCTCCATTTGCGAAGCGATCGCGAGGGCCGCGCGCTTCCCGTCGGCCACGGCATCTACTACTTCGCGTCCACCGTTCACACAGTCGCCGCCGGCGTAATAGCGCGGATTGCCGGTGCGGCCGGTGGCACGGTCCGCCACGATGGACCCGCTGTTCAATTCGATTCCCTTGGCGCCTTGCAGCAGATCGGTGAGCCGAGATTGGCCCAGAGCCGGCACCACCAAATCGCAGGCAAACTCGAACTCGGACCGCGGCACCACATGAGCCTTACGGCGTCCGCTCTCATCGGGCTCGCCCAGCGCCGTCTGTATGAATTTCACCGCCGCCGCCCGTCCTTCGCGCTCCACAATCGCCACGGGCTGCGCCAGCCAGTGAAACTGCACGCCCTCCACTTTCGAGTGGTCGTACTCAAACGAGAAGGCCGGCATCTCTCTCTCCGACCGCCGGTAAAACAGATGCACATCCTGCGCGCCCAACCGGATGGCCGCATTGGCCGCATCGATCGCCGTATTGCCGCCGCCAATCACCACCACGACCTTGCCCACCGAAAAATCGGGCAGAGTCTTGTACCGCTCAATGAATCGCAGCGCGTCCACCACGCCCGCGGACTGCTCCCCAGGGATGCCCATACGCTCCATCGCGCCCAACCCCAGTCCCAGAAACACGAAGGCAAACTCGCGCTCCAACTCTTCCAGACTCACCGACGTCCCCACGGCCTGCTGCCGGAATTCGACACCCAGGGACCGCACCAGGGCCACTTCTTTCAGGCTGTCCGCGGGACGCAGCTTGTATTCCGCCACTCCGTACGTATTCAGTCCGCCAGGAAGCGGCCGGTTGTCGAACACCGTCACCGCATAGCCCCGACGCCGCAATTCCGCCGCGCAGCTCAGCGACGCCGGACCACCTCCCACACAGGCAACGCGCGCCGTCGACCGGGTCGCAGGCGGCGACGGCAACTGCGCACCCTTGGCGTAGAACGCATCCATCGCGAAGCGCTGCAGCCGGCCGATCTCGATGGGCTTCCTGTTGTACCGGTGCATCACGCACGCGCCTTCGCACAGCACGTCCACGGGGCATACGCGCGAGCAACTCGACCCCAGGATGTTGGCGTCCAGAATGGTCAGCGCCGAGCCCCGCAAATTGCCGCTGCCGATCTTCTTGATGAAGCGCGGCACGTCAATATGCGTGGGACACGCAGTCATGCACGGAGCATCGAAACAGAACAGGCAGCGATTGGCTTCCGCCAGAGCAGACTGCGAATCGAAGGGCGGATGCAGTTCCGGGAACTGCTCCAGATTCCGCTCCAGCACCGTTACCGCAACGCTCACCGGCTGCTCCCCGCCGCCACCGCGCCGCAAACCGCCAGACTCTTGTCCAGGAGTCCGATGAACTGATCAACGTCGGTCTTGGTAATATTCATCGGAGGCGAAAGCCGAATCACGTTGCCGAACATGCCGCCCTTGCCGATCAGGATGCGATTCTCGCGCGCCGCGTCCATCACCATCGCCGTCTGCGCCGTTGCCGGAGTCTTCGTCGTCCGATCCTCCACCAATTCGATGGCCTGCATGAGACCCATGCCGCGCACGTCGCCGATCAGCGGATGCTTCGCCTTCAACTCCTCCAGATGGCCGCGCAGATAGCCGCCCGTCTCCGTGCAGTTGTGCATCAACTGCTGCTCGTCGATGAAGTCGATCACCGCTTTGGCCGCGGTCGTCGTCACCGGGTTGCCGCCGAAAGTGGAAATCGTGAGACCCTTCACCGAATCGGCCACTTCCGGCCTGGCCACCGTCAGTCCGATGGGGCTGCCGTTGCCGAGCCCCTTGGCGCTGGTGATTATGTCCGGCGTGACGCCCCACTGCTCAATGCCGAACCACTTGCCGCCGGTGCGTCCCCACCCCGTCTGCACTTCGTCGCTGATGAAGATCCCGCCGTGATTGCGGACGATCTTTTCGACAATCTGGAAATACTCTTTGGGCGGCGTGACAAAGCCGCCCACGCCCTGTATCGGCTCGCCGATGAAGCCCGCGATTTGCCCGCTGGTGGTGCTGCGGATCAGCTCTTCCATGTCCTGCGCGCAGCGCACGTCGCAGCTCGGATATTCCAGCCCGAAAGGACACCGGTAGCAGTAGGCATTGTGCGCATGGACGATGCCGGCCTGCGAAGGACCCAGCCGCCACGCACCCTGCCCGGTCAGCGTCATCGCCATCGCGCTGCGTCCGTGATATGCATGCCGCAGCGCCACAATATCGGTATTGCCGGTGTAGCAGCGCGCCGCCAAAATGGCCGTCTCGTTGGCTTCCGTGCCGCTGTTCGTGAAGAACGATTTCGTCAGTTTGCCGCCCGGCGTGAGCGACGCGATCTTCTTCGCCAGCGCAGCCTGCGGCTCATTGGCGAACACCGTGGAGACGTGCTGCAGCGTATCCAACTGCTTATGGACTTTGGCATTCACCTGCTCATTGCAGTGGCCCACGCTCACCGTGACTATCCCGGCGAAGAAGTCCAGATACTGGTTGCCGTCGGCATCCCAGACATACTGATCCTTGGCGTGCGACACCACCAGCGGTTCCTTGTAATAGTGGAATACCGCCGGGAACAGGAACTCTTTATTGGCAAGAATGATTTCGTCTTTTGTCATGACTTATGCCTTTACCAAAGCTTCGTACATGTCTGGCCGCCGGTCGCGGAAAAATTGCCAGGTCTTGCGGACCTCGCTAATCTGCGCCAGATCCAGGTCGGTCGTCAGAACCTCGTCCTTGTCGCGCGATGCCTGCGCGATGATCTGCCCGCGCGGATCGCAAAAGTAACTCGACCCGTAGAACTCGCCGATATTCCACGGCGCTTCCGTCCCCACGCGATTGATGGCGCCTACGAAATATCCATTGGCCACGGCGTGCGCCGGCTGCTCCAGCTTCCACAGATACTCGCTCAGCCCCGCCACCGTGGCTGATGGATTAAAGACGATCTCCGCGCCGTTTAGTCCCAAGGCCCGCGCGCCTTCCGGGAAGTGGCGGTCGTAGCAGATATACACGCCGATCTTGGCGAAGCCCACGTCGAACACCGGATATCCCAGGTTGCCCGGACGGAAATAGAACTTCTCCCAGAAGCCCGGCGCCACGTGAGGAATGTGCGTCTTGCGATACTTGCCCAGATACGTGCCGTCGTTGTGGATCACCGCGGCCGTGTTGTAGTACACGCCCTCCTGCTCAATCTCGTAGACCGGCACTATCAGCACGATGCGGTGCTTGCGCGCCAGGTCCTGCATCAGGCGAATCGTGGGACCGTCCGGCACAGCCTCGGTACTGTCATACCACTTGATGGTCTGCTCCGCGCAGAAGTACGGCCCGTAGAAAATCTCCTGCAGGCAGACCACTTGCGCGCCGGAGTTCGCCGCCTGACGGATGTACTCCACATGCTTTTCGATCATCGCCCTCTTCGTGACTTCCAGCGAGGCATCCGGAGGCGCGGCGTTCGATGCCTGGATCAGCGAACATCTGACAATGCGTGGCATGATAGATGCGGCCCATTATCCAGCTTCCATTACAAAGACGCAACCCGACCTTATGAAGCGCGACGCTACGAAGCGCGACGCTACCAGGCACGACGCCATCCAGCGCCACTCGCTCGCCATCGCGCTTGCGCTGGTCGCGCTGGCCTCCCTGCGCATCGTGCTCACCTACACGGTTTTCAATCACACTTCTGACGAACCCAACCACCTGGCCTGCGGGTTGGAGTTGCTCCAGAAGGGCACTTACACCTTCGAAACGCAGCACCCGCCGCTTGCCCGCGTGGCCGCCGCCATCGGACCCTACCTCATCGGCGCGCGCATCCGCGATCAGGTGCAGCACGACACCATGGACGTCCCCGTGGAAGGCGTCCGCATTCTCTCCCACAATCATCAGTACGATCTGACGCTCGCCCTCTCCCGCCTCGGAATTCTACCGTTCTTTTGGATTGCCTGCGCGGTGGTCTTCTGGTGGACCCGCCGGCTCTATGGCGCGGAGGCGGCGGTCCTGGCGCTCCTCCTGTTCAGCTTTCTACCGCCCATTCTGGCCCACGCCGGTCTGGCGACCACGGACATGGCGCTCACCGCCTTCCTGGGCGCGGCGTTTGTCGCCGGCATCTACTGGAGTGAAGATCCCACGCCCCGGCGCGCCGCCCTCTTCGGAGGCTGCACCGCACTGGCCGTGCTCTCGAAATACTCCAGCCTGCCGTTTCTGCCGGTCTGCCTGCTTCTTTACTTCCTGCTCGAACGGCCCAAGTTCCAGCGGCGCCATTTGGCATCCCTGGGTCTGGCGGTGCTGGTGGGTGCGGTGGTCGTATGGGCCGGCTTCCTCTTCTCGTTCGGCAATTCGCTGCCCGCGCCGGAGTTCTTCAGCGGGTTGCAGTCCGCCCTGCAGCACAACCGCCTCGGCCATCCCACCTACCTGCTCGGCCAGCACAGCGAAACGGGCTTCTGGTATTACTACCCGGTGATCCTGGCCGTGAAAACGCCGCTGGCTTTTCTGGCGCTGTTCTTCGTGGGCCTCTACCGGCCGAAAGGAGTCTGGCAGCCCTTGGCGCTGATCGGCGGAGTCCTGGCCGTCGGCTTTTATAGCAGCATCAATATCGGACTGCGCCACATCCTGCCCATCTATCTCGGGATGGCGCCCATTGCCGCTCTGGGAATTCTGCGGCTGCGCGCCCGCGTCTGGCTCCCCGCCGTGCTGCTGCTCTGGTTCGCCGCCTCCTCCCTTCTGGCGCACCCCGACTATCTGCCGTACTTCAACGAACTGGCCGCCGGCCAGCCCGAGAAGATCGTGGTCGATTCGGATCTCGATTGGGGCCAGGATCTCAAGCGACTCTCCCGTCGTCTTCATGAGGTGGGGGCGCCCAGCGTGGCATTCCACAGTATTCTGGTGGCATCCTACTACGATGAGTTTCACTTCCCGCGCATGACCCCGCAGGATCCCTTCGTCCCCACTCCGGGTTGGAACGCCGTCAGCGTGACCTATTGGAAACTCGCCCGCCTCGGCCTCATGGTCCCCACCCGCGACGGCAAACTGGAAAACCACTCCCCTGACCGCACCCTCTGGCCCGACGCCGTCCCTCCCGGCGAGCGCATCGGCAAATCCATCATCCTTTGGAACATGGTGGCCCGGTAAGCAGAGGCCGCCCAGGCTAAAGGCGCCAGGACTTCGGCTCGCTCATTGAGCGAGTTACATATCCCAGGCCGCTGCGCCGGAGAAGCAATGCCGCTCTGCCAAGGGCCTCCGTGTCGGCTCCGTGTTCTTCGTGCTCCGTGGTGGAGAGTTCGCTCTTCGAGTGTAAGACAGGCTCACCGCGAAGGCGCGGAGGCGCTGAGAAAAACGCGGAGGAACGGCAACGGGCGCAAACAGGCGTTAATGCTCGCCTACTGCACCGCAATCACGACCTGGTCGTGAAACGCATTCCCCGTGGAGACTACACGGAAGCACGGAGGACACAGGCTTAGATTGTCTCCGCTAACTAGCGCACTGACCGAGTCTGCGCCGGAGAAGCAATGCCGCTCTGCCAACTACCTCCGTGCTTGCTCCGTGTTCTTCGTGCCTCCGTGGTGAAGCCTACTGCACCGCAATCACGACCTGGTCGTGAAATGCATTCCCTGTGGAGATTGCCAGGGGCAGCGTGTTTGGGCCGGACGGGAAAGCCGGGAGGACCACGTTCATCTGGTAGAGCCCCGGGAAGCCGGGGGCCAGACCGCTAAACGCCACCGTTGCCTGCATCCCGCCCACCAGGACCACGGGTTGCGACACGGTATTGGTGAGCACCGTCGCTCCGACGCCGTCGGCGACGGTCGGATTCACCGCACCCATGCCCGTCAGGTAAAGCAGGACCGTCTCTCCGCCGACTGCCGGCGAGGCGGCATTCACCAAAGTGAAATCGGCATGCCGGATCGCCGCCAGACCCGCGCCGCTTTGATTGGTGGAGAACATCCCCGGCGCGGTGGGGGCCAGCGGCACGGTCACGGTGTTGGAGGTCACGGTGCCGTTGGTGACCGTGATGGTGGCGGTGCTCCCCGTGGCGCTGTACGGCACCAGGCAGTTGATCTGACCCGTACTCACAAAGTAGATGGGCGCGGGCTTGCCGTTGATCTGCACGCTCACGCCATTGAGCGTCAGCGGGTACGGCGGGGCAGCCACCAGCAGGCTCTTCGCCAGACCCGTGCCGAACAGCGCGATGAATTCTCCCGGCGCGATGGAGTTGCCCGCCGGAGCGAAACTGGCCGCGTTCACCACACCCTGCGGATTGAGAAAGACGCCCGTCCCGCTCACTCCGGCCATCCGCATCCCGATATTGATTTCGAAAGCTCCGGGCGCCCGCGCTTCCACACTGGAAAGCAGGAATACATTCCCCTGACCGCCCAACGCCGCCAGCATCAGCGCCGACGGGACCGTGCCCGACCCGTCCCCGGTCAGCGAGTAGCCATTCACCGTGGTGAAATCGAGATTCCCCTGATTCAGCGATTTCAGCCGCTTGGACCAGGTCAGATTGCCGCCGGCCGCCGCCACCGATCCGGCGAAACCCACTACCGGAGCCTGGTCGCCGGCATCGAACCGCAGGCCCGCGCTCCAGAAGTTCTGGCCGTTCACCGCAGCCCAACTGGTGTTGGTGACACCCGTCATCGCCTTGATGCCGATCAGGAAATCGTGCGCCCCTGCCGCCGCCGACCCGCCAATCACGACATTGCCGTCGGCCGACACGTACAGATTCCGCGATCCGCTGAGCAGCGCCGCCGGCGTGGCCGAACCGAAGGACACCGTCCCGGTCCCATCGCCATTCATCACATAAGTCGCGCCGGTCACCTGCTGACTGGACGGCGCGCCGTTGCTCAGGTTGGCCGCGTGGCCGTTCACGGTGATCGCCGCCAGGCCGCCCGCTGCCGCCGTCGTCATGTTGAAGAGACTGTTTCGCGCATTGGTGGAATTGCCGCCCGGGAATTCCAGGCTGGCCGTCCAGTATGACCCGGACAGCGTGGCGCCGGTCACGCCCGGAGCCGGAATCGCCACGAACAGATCGAACGTGTTGCCGGTAGACTCGGTGCTCGAGCCAATCAAGCCCTCCGGCCCGAGGCGTGCGTTTTCCTTATCGCCGCTGCGTACCGGGCTATCCATGACAACGCCGCCCCCGGCGTCCACCGCGTACGTTCCGGACCCCGTTTGGCTGGACGGAGCGGCCGCGCCAATCACCTGTTGACCGGTGAAACTGAAGTGGCCTGCCCCATCGAACGTGATGGTTCCCATCAGGCTGCGGGGATCGGTAAAGCCGCCCGCCCCATCCGTGCCCAGGGATAACTGGCGAAAGAAAAACTTCCCGTTGAGCGATTGATTCGTAAGGGTTTGAGCGACTGCCTGGGACGCCCCCAGGAGCCCCGCCAGAAGTACCAGAACCTGCCCCGTTCGCTTGGTCATATTGAATGGATGAACCCCGCCGTCGGGGATTCCTCTCACACGATAGTACGACGCTGTAAAAAATTGTGGAACTCAACCGGTTATTGCGGGTTTGGAATGTCATAATAGCGCAGACAAGCGCTGTTCCGGAGGGAATGATGAACAGGCCAAGGTGGATCCCTATTCTGAGTGCGGGCTCCGTCCTGATTGCCTCAGGCCTGCTGGTTAGCAGGGCACAAGATCAAAATATAGCGGTGGTTGCCGATCAGTTACCGGTCGCTCACGGGGAGTGTACCTTTTTCGGCTCCGACCGCGATAAGAACGTCAAGCTCGCGCTGCGCGCCAAGGGCCGGCCCGGCGGCGTCGACTATTCGCTCGGCGATCTCACCGCGCAGGTGGTCCATGAGCTTGGCTATGTGCCGCCCGGCAGTCCTACCTATACTTACGACCAATCGCAGGCCACCGGCTCGATCGATTCCTACATCTGGGCGGACTTCCAGTCGCACGGCATCACCCCGGCGCCGGCCACCAGCGATTGGGAATTCGTCCGCCGTGTCACGCTGGACCTGACCGGCCGCATCCC
>DASZMZ010000332.1:0-8592 GCA_035551455.1 Candidatus Sulfopaludibacter sp. | reverse complement strand
ATACCGAGTGGACGTCCCACGGCATGGACGCCATGGTGAGCGCCGCGCCGATCGATACCGGCGAGCGATCCAGATCCTTCACCGAGAGGTCTTCGGTGCGGACCCAGCCGCTGAGCTCGTACCGTTTGCCGATGGTGAGCGGGAGCTGTTCCAGACGGACCACCGCGTCGCCGCCGCTCTTCCCGGCTTCCAGGCGCAGCGACTTGTTGGCGCCGTGGAGCACGGCGGCGTCGGGCACGGCCACTCCGGCGAGGGCGGTCCAGCCGGGCTTTTCGAAGGAACTTTGGAAGAGCGGGGTGGCGGCCTGCGCGGAGAGCGCGGCCAACAGGCAGCAGAGACAGCGGAACATCGGGGGTACTCCTTTGTGTTAAGGATACACTGGGTTGGAAAGCATGCAAATTGCGATTGATGCCGCACCGCTGCTGGTGCGCAGCGCCGGTGTCAAGAATTACCTTTACCACTGGCTCACTCACCTGCGGCGGCTCGCGCCGGAGGGTTCCATTCGCACCCTGCCGCCCCTGGGGGAACTCGGTCCGCTGAATCACGATTCGTCGATGGCCGGACGGCTGGGCACCTTCGCCGGATTAGGCGCGCTGGCGCTGTCCAACTACACGCCGCTCCCGGTCTTCGACTGGCTCACGCGGCGGGCCGACGTCTTCCACGCCTCCACGCTGGTCCGCCATCCTCCCAAGCGTCCGCGCCTCACCGCCACGGTCTACGACATGACGTGCTGGCTGCTGCCGGAACTCCACTCGGCCGCCAACCTGCGGGCCGATCGCACGTACTGCGAACTGCTGCGCGGGGCCGACGGACTGATCGCTATTTCCCAGAGCAGCAAGGACGACGCGGTGCGCTGCCTCGGCATCCGGCCCGAGCGGATCCGCGTGATCTATCCGGGAATCGCCGACGCGTTCTTCGATCCGCCGTCGGCGGAGGTGGAGCGTGTGCGCGCCCGGTACGGCTTGCAGCGGCCCTATGTGCTGGCCGTGGGCACGATTGAGCCGCGCAAGAATATCGGCGCGCTGGTGAAAGCCTATGCGGCGCTGCCGGCTGAGATTCGCGCCGAGAGTGAACTGGTGCTGGCCGGTCCCAGCGGTTGGGCCTCGGCGGAGACTACCGGCCTGGTGGCGAGTGTGCGCTATCTGGGGTATGTGCCGGAGCCCGACGTGGCGCCCCTCACGGCCGGGGCGGCGGTCTTCGCCTACCCATCTTTATATGAAGGCTTCGGCTTTCCGGTGGCGCAGGCGATGGCGGCAGGCTCCGCCGTGATCACGTCGAACGTCTCGTCGCTGCCCGAAATCACGGGAGACGCGGCGCTGCTGATCGATCCGCGCAGCGAGGCTGAGTTGACCGAGGCGCTGGAGCGACTGCTTTCGACGCCGTCGTTGCGGGCGACATTGGGCGCGCGGGGCAGGGAACGGGCGGCCCGGTTTCGCTGGCCCGACTGCGCGGCCCAATCCCTGGATTTCTTTCACTCCATTACAGGTTAGCGCTCGTACGTTATCGAATCGGAGCGTACGGCCGGTACGGCAATAGGACCGGGAGGTATTGCTCCTCACGGCGCGGTTTGATCTACTCTTGATGTGGGCCGACGGCCCGCCCTAATTGCCATGACCTCTCAAACCCTCTCCCAACGGCTCTCGGAAGGACGCATTCCCGTGGCCGACGCTCTGCGATACGCCATGATTCTGGCGGATGCGCTGCGCAAGATTCACGATGACGGACGGGCGCACGGCGCCGTCTCTCCCAACACCATCGGCCTGACGGCGACCGGTCTGGAACTGCTGCCTGCTCCGGCTCTGGACGATGCGACGGCGTACATGTCCCCTGAGGTGCTGGAAGGCCGGCCGGGCGATTCGCGCAGCGACATCTTCTCCTTCGGCGCGGTGATTTACGAAATGCTGAGCGGCAAGCGAGCCTTTGAAGGAACGGACCGCAGCGCCATGGCGGCGTCGGGCAGTCCGGCGCTGGATCGCCTGGTGGGCGGGTGCATGGCCAAAGAGCCGGCGGCCCGGATTCAGCGAATTCAGAAAGTGATGCTGGAATTGAAGCTGCTGGCGGTGTCGGCTTCGCGGTCGGCGGCTCCGCCCGTGCCGCGGCGCGATCCGGGCGCGGATGCGCAACTGCGCGCCGAAATGCAGCAGATAGAAGCGCGCATGGCGGCCTTTCTGGAATCGCGCCTGCAACAGATTGAAGATCGGCTGGCGCTGGCGCTGCACCGCATTCAGAATCTGGAACAGGCCCCACCCGTGGTAGTACCAGAAACGGCGCCGCTCGAAGCTTCCATCGAAGGCATCCGGCAGCAGGTGGGCGAATTGCATCACATGGTTGGGGAAGACTTCCTCAATTTCGAAAAGTCCCTGCAAAATCAGGCTGCCGCGATTGATTCGGCGCGCACCGCCATGGCGCAGACCGACGATCTGGTGGAGCGCGTGGTGGAAGCTCTGGAATCGCTCCAGTCCACCGTGCTCGAAACGTCCGAAGAACGCGCACTGGCCATCGGCTGAAGGGTTATACTTCCCAGTACGTTTTTAGTACTTCAAGGCCCTTAATTCTTCCGCGAATCGTTATAAGCTGGTGACTTGAGTTCACCTTCGTTAGCAGTGAGACCCAGGAAAGTTCTGCGGCGCGGCCGCGAACTTTCCCTGGCTGCGCGGTTACTCCAGGGGCCATTGGCTCTGGAGTTTGCCCTGCAATGCGCTACCGATGTGGCTGTGGCCCTGCGGAACTTACATGCGCAAGGCCTCACGCATGGCCGGGTGTGCGCCGAGTCCGTATTCCTTCGCGATACCACCGCACGGTTGGCGCTCGGTCCGTCGGAATTGGTGGTGTCGCGCAATGCCGACGTGTGCGGCTTCGGGACGGTGTTGTTTCAGTTGGTGCATGGCTTCGAGCCACCGGTGGAGCAGCCGGAACAGGATGGCGACAGTTTGGTTTCCGCCGCGACGGAACTGGCCTACCGGTGCATCGAGGCATCTCCGCGGGATGGTCCCGACGTGCGTCGCGTTTTGGTGGAATTGCGCCTGCTCGCGCTGATGGCGAGGCAACGCAAGGTGAGCCCGGAAACTCCCGTCGCCGCTTCCCGTCCTCGGCCGTCCGCGTTGGAGGCGCCCCTGGTGGCGCCGGACTTCAACTTGGGGACGGTACAGGAGTTGCTTCCCGGCGAAGAGCGCTGCCCCAGATGCCAAAGCGCCTACGTCTACGAATCCAAGCCGCGGACCTGGTTTGAAGGCCTGTTGTCTCGTTTCCACGTATCGCTGCACCGCTGCCACCGCTGCTATCACCGGTACTGGAAGGCCATGGGCATTTCGATCGGCAAAGAATCTCCGCTGGTATAAATTTCGCTCACTGAAGCTACGGAGCCGCGCGCGTCGGTAAGCGTACTCACCGGAGCAAGGCCTGCAGGAGCAGCACGAGCGCCAGGCCCACGAACATGGAGACCACCTTCATGGCGGTCCACGTTTTGAGCGTCTGCGACACCGACATGTTGAAATACTGATTCACGAGCCAGAATCCCGAGTCGCTCACGTGGGAAAAGCCCGATCCGCCGCAGCACAGCGCGAGCACCAGGATGTCCGGACTGTACCCCGGAATCCCTTTCACGATCGGCGCCACGATGCCCGCCGCCGTGATGATCGCCACCGTCGCCGACCCCTGCGCCAATCGCATGGCCATGGCGATCACGAAGGCCACCAGCAGCGGCGAAATGGACGACGTCAACAGTAGCTTGCCGGCATAGGTCCCGACGCCCGAATCCACGATGATCTGTTTGAAGGCTCCGCCGGCTCCCATAATGCACAGCAGGGCTCCCATGGGCGCCAGCGATTCGGCGGCCATTTTCGCCGCCTGCGCCCGCGACACGCCGCGCCGCAGGCCGAAGAAGTAAATCGAAACGAGCGTGGTGATGGCCAACGCCGTAAATGGATGTCCGACAAACACCGCCGCGCTGCGGAACGGCACCTTCCACATGTTGGCCAGCGTGGCTCCGAAAATCAGCAGCACCGGCAGAAGCAGTAGCAGGATCACCATGGGGATCGAAGGGGGCGTGCGGCCGTCGGACGGCTTCTCCATGGCAGCCACCGCGAAGTCCGGCGGCTCGATGTGGATCCGTTTGGCGATCCACAAGCCGTACACCATGCCGCCCACGATGCCGGCTGGGATCGACACCGCGATGCCGTACAGAATCGTGTGGCCCAGGTCCGCGCCGAACAGTTGCGAAGCGGCCGCGGGTGCCGGGTGCGGCGGCACCAGCGAATGGACAATGGTCAACGCCGAAAGCGTCGGCAGCGCGTAGTAGAGCAGGGACCGCTTGGTCTCTCGCGTGACGCTCCAGATCAGCGGGGCCATGATCACGACGCCCACTTCGAAGAAGAGCGGCAGGCCCACCAGGAAGCCAGCCACCAGCAGCGCCCACGCCGCGCGATCCTTGCCGAATTTCTCCAGCAGCCAGTCTGCCAGCGCCCTGCCGCCGCCCGATTGTTCCAAAAAGCGGCCGATCATCGCGCCTAAACCAACCACGACCGCGATGAATCCCAGCGCGTCTCCGAAGCCGGACTGAATGGACTTGAGGACTTTCTCCGGCGCCATACCGGCGGCCAGACCCAGCGCCATGCTGGTCAGCATCATGGCGAGGAAGGCGTGCAGCTTCACCGCCAGAATTAAAACCAGGAGGAGCGCAATCGAAGCCACGGTGATCAAGATGAGGTAATTGCCATTGGCGGCCATGAATCGGCCATTCTACACCCTGTTACTTCTTCTTCCGCGGCCAAAATTCGCGGGCCACGTGAACGCCCACGTCGGCGCCGAGTCCGATGCCGCCGCTGGCCAGTCCGGCCCCGAGGCCCGCGGAACTGGCCGGCTGCCACGCCCGCGAAATCAGACCGGCGCCCATATTGCCGCTGATGCGGCCCAGCGCTACGGTCTTTTTTCCGGGGCGGTTGGTCTTCGGCACGATGAAGGTGCTCTTTACGGCGTACTTCACGCGCGGCCATTTGCCGTGCAGGTTCGATCGCTGATAGTGGAGATTCTCGTGGTGCGCCGCCGCCACGCCCATTTCGATGGTGCCCTTCAAGACGTGCTGTCCCAGCGACGAGCCGAAGCGTTTGGCGAAGCCGGCCGCGCCCTGTCCCCACTCGTGCGGCGAGTTGCGCGCCTGATTGAAAGCCGCGTGTGTAGCCGCGTGAGTCACGGCCTTTTTGACCACTCTCTTGCGAGTCTCGGCGCACATTGTGGCTGCAATCAGTATCACCACGCACGCAGCTGTAACCGCCTTCCTCACGCATACACAGGTTGCAACCCACCGGCCATTCCCGCTATAACAGCGGAAACATGGCCGATATTACCGTCAGTGAGGTTCTCGACAAGTTGGAGTCGCACTACGGTGTGCAATCGCCCGAGTGGCCGACGGAGCCGTACGAGTTCCTGGTCTGGTGGCATTGCGGCTATCCGGCCAGCGATGCGGCGTGCGCGCGCGGCTGGGATTCACTCACGCGAGCCACCGCCATTCAACCGCGGGACTTGCTCGCCGCCGGAATTCCCAAACTCGCCGAGTCCCTGAAGTGCGGCGGCATGGTGCCTGAACTGCGCGCGCTGCGTCTCATCGAAATCGCGCAGCGTGTGGAGCGGGAATGCGCCGGCGATCTGCAATCGGCTCTGGTGGGAAGCATCGCGCAAGTCCGCAAGCTGCTGCAGAAATTCCCCAATATCGCCGGACCCGGAGCCGACCGCATTCTGCTGTTCGGTGGAATCGCCCCCATTGCCGCCGTCCCTTCCAATTGTCCGCATGTGCTGGTCCGGCTGCTTCGCGGGAAAGAGCGCGAGAACTACGGAGTGACGTACCGGCAGGCCCAGCAGGCCATTGAGGCTCAAGTGCCGGAGAAATTCGACGCCCGCACCCGCGCTTACCTGCTGCTCAAACACCACGGCCAACAGCTCTGCAAACGCACCAATGCCAAGTGCTCCGTGTGTCCGCTCCGGTCTTCGTGTAAAGCGGCTGGATAGCTCGAAAGAAGCGCGGGCGCTACTCCGCCAATTCCGCGACTTCGGCATCGCTCAGACGGAAGTCCAGCGCACCCAGGACTCCGCGAGCCTGCTCCGCCGACCGCATCCCTACGATCGCGCCCGTGACTGCCGGATGACGCAGAGTCCACGCGATCGCCACTTCGCCCGCCGACCGGCCATGTCGAGCACCAATCTCTTTCATCCTGTCGGCAAGCGCCAGATTGCGCGTCAAGTTCGGCTCCTGAAAGGCCAGTGCCCGCCGCCGGAAATCGTCCACCGGGAAGGATGCCACGCGCTCTTTGGTCATGGACCCGGTCAGCAGGCCGCTCTTCATCGGCGAGTAAACAATCACGCCGATTCCGTGATCGAGGCAATACGGCAGCGTCTCTGCTTCCACTTCCGGACTCACCGCCGAATAGGGAGGCTGTAACGATGTCACCGGCGCAATTGCACGGCACCGTTCCATCTGCGCCGCGTTGAAATTCGAGACGCCGATCCACCGCACCTTGCCTTCTTCCTTCAGCTTGGCCAGCGCGCCCCAGCCCTCTTCGATATCCTCCGCCGGCTCGGGCCAATGAATCTGGTACAGGTCGATCGTGTCCACCTTCAGCCGCCGCAAACTGGCTTCGCATTCGCGACGCACCGAATCGGCCTTCAGCGACGGCGAAATCTCCCGCCGGTCGTTCCACGTCCGCTCGCATTTGGTGAAGACGTAGGGGCGATTCGTGCGGCCCTCCAGCGCCCGCGCCACCACCTCTTCGGAATGGCCCAGCCCGTACACCGCCGCCGTATCGATCCAGTTCACGCCCCAATCCAACGCCTCGTGAATCGCCGCGATCGATTCGTCATCGTCCTGCGGCCCCCAGGCGAATGCCCAGCCGCCGCCGCCCATCGCCCATGCACCCACGCCCATCGGCGTGATCTCCAAATCGCTGTTGCCCAACCGTTTCTTCTGCATCTCCTTTAAAATAACCTGCGGTGGCCTCTCCTGACTATTCGCGCGCCGCAGTCATCGGTTCCGGACCTAACGGACTCGCCGCCGCCATCCTGCTGGCCCGCGCCGGAATTGCCGTCACCGTCTACGAAGCCGCGGCGGAGATCGGTGGCGGTACGCGCAGCGCCGAGCTCACGCTCCCCGGCTTTCTCCACGACGTCTGCTCCGCCGTCCATCCCATGGCCGCCTGTTCGCCCTGCTTCGAACAGTTCCCGCTGGCCGAGTTCGGCCTGGAATGGATCCACCCCGGCGCGCCCCTCGCCCATCCGCTGGACGACGGCACGGCCGTGATGCTCGAGCGCTCCATCGCCGATACCGCCGCCAACCTCGGCCACGACGCCGCTTCCTGGGGCGGCCTCATGCAGCCTCTCGCCGGCAATTGGACCGAACTGCGCCACGACATCCTCGCGCCCCTCGGCATCCCGCGCCACCCCTTTCTGATGGCGAATTTCGGACGCCACGCCCTCCGTTCGGCCCGTGGACTGGCCGACAGCGTCTTTCGCGGTCCGCGCGCCCGCGCGCTCTTCGCCGGCATCGCCGCCCATGCCATCATTCCCCTCGAAGATTCTCCCAGCGCGGCTGCGGGACTGGTGCTCGGCGCCGCTGCCCACGCCGCCGGATGGCCCCTGCCGCGCGGTGGCTCCCGGCAGATCGCGAGCGCCCTCGCGGCCTGTCTTCGGTCTCTCGGCGGCCAGATCGTCACCAACGCCCGAGTCGAAAGCCTGCCCACCGAACCGCTGGTTTTCTGCGATGTTGGTCCGCGCCAGTTCCTTCAACTCGCCGCCGGCAAGCTCCCCAATGCTTACCGCGATTCACTCACGCGCTATCGCTACGGTCCCGGCGTTTTCAAACTCGATATCGCACTCGACGGACCCATCCCGTGGCGCGCCCCCGAATGTCTGCGCGCCGGCACCGTCCACCTGGGCGGCACGTTCGACGAGATCGCCCGCTGGGAAGCCACCCATATGGGCGCGCCGTTCGTCCTGGTGGCGCAGCAAAGCCTCTTCGACCCCAGCCGCGCTCCCGCCGGCAAGCATACCGTGTGGGCCTACTGTCACGTTCCCAACGGCTCCACCGGGGATTTCACGGCTGCGATCGAGGACCAGATCGAACGCTTCGCACCCGGCTTCCGCGCCCGCATTCTGGCGCGCCACACACTCACACCGGCCGAACTCGAAGCGCGCAATCAGAATCTGGTGGGAGGCGATATCGGCGGCGGCGCCATGGACCTGGTACAGACTTTCCTACGCCCCAATCGTCATCAATATCGCACGCCCGTGCCCGGAGTTTATCTCTGCTCCTCGTCCACGCCGCCCGGTGGCGGAGTCCACGGCATGTGCGGCTACCACGCGGTGAAGGCGGCCCTCGGTTGAGGACGCGGCGCAGTCAGCGCTTACTAACGTGCGCGGTGAAAGCGGCCCTCGGCTAAGGAAGCGGCGCAATCAGCGCTTACTAACGGGTCTGTGAAAAAATACCAGCCGGCCCAAACATTTTCGCTTGAAAATGTCGTTTTCGCTTTATTCTCGAAATGTGGAGAGCACAAAGACACGGCAAGGCCGAATCAAGACGGTGCCGCTGGATCGAAGCCAGACATCGTG
>DASZMZ010000331.1:0-8067 GCA_035551455.1 Candidatus Sulfopaludibacter sp. | reverse complement strand
CGATGCGCGCGGTCTGATGGCCGACCCTCCCGGCGGCGGCGCCAGCAAAGGGGCATCGCGCGGCACGGGTATTTTCAATGGCTCGGCGTATAATTCGCAGCGCGCCGGCATCAACAGCTCGCAGGAAACGCTGGCAACTCTGGCCGCCGATACCGGGGGCAAGGTCTACCTGGATAGCAACGATCTGGCCGCCGGCATTCAGCAGGCGCAGCAGCAGTTCCGCAGCTATTACATTCTGGGCTACTACGCGTCCAACCCGGCGCAGGATGGCAAGTATCGCAAGATTACCGTCAAATTGACGAACGGCATGGAAGCCAAGATCGAGGCCCGTCCGGGATACTACGCGCAGAAAGTCTGGGGCAAGTTCAACGGGCAGGACAAAGAGATGCAGCTTCAGGACGCGCTGTCATCCGCCGACCCGCAGACGGATTTGCCGCTGGCCCTCGAAATCGACTATTTCCGCATTTCGGCGACAGCGTATTTCGTCCCGGTCTCCGTCAAGATCCCCGGTTCCGTGATCGCGCTGGCTGAGAAGAAGAGCGGCGGGAAGACGCAATTCGATTTCATCGGCAACGTGCTGGACGAGCGGAAGACGGTGGTCGGCACGGTCCGCGATTTCATTCCGATCACGGTGGCGGCCAGCGATGCCGAGAAACTGGCGCGCCGCAACTTCCATTACGATGCCGGCTTCACGCTCGGTCCCGGCAAGTATCGTCTTCGCTTTCTTGTCCGAGAGAATCAATCCGGCAAAATGGGCACGTTCGACACGCGCTTTGTGGTGCCTGACCTGGCTGCCGATTCCATGACGCTGAAGACCAGTTCCATCGTCTGGAGCAATCAGCGCGAAAAGGTGAAAGCCGTGGTGGGCGCGGCCGAAAAGATGCAGCGCCGCGTCGCCGAGGCCAACCCGCTGATCGTGGGCGAAGAGAAGGTGGTCCCGAATGTGACCAAGGTCTTCCGGCGCAGTCAGAACATGTACATCAGCTTTGACGTGTACGATGCGGCGGCGGATCCCAAGGACCTGCAGTTGCGCCATGTCGAAGTCAGCATGAGCCTGTTCAATCAGAAGGGCGTCAAGAGCTTCGAGGCCGGCCCTATCGAAGCTACCCAGACCGTCGGCACGCGGCCCAATGCCGTTCCCGTCCAGTTGCAGGTGCCGCTGAAGGGAGTCGCTCCCGGCCGCTATGTCTGCCAGCTCAATGTGGTGGATCAGGTGGGCCGCAAGTTCGCCTTCCCCCGCGCCAACGTGGTCGTCCAGTAGACTGGCGGCGTAGCCGTTTTTCTCCACGTTTCGGAACGTGATCCGCTGGCTGCCCTGGTCACCAGGGACATTGACTTGGCCGTGGACCGCGCCGATCTTGAGGCGATCGATCGGCTTGGAGTACAGACATAGTGCAGGAGTGGATATGCTGGTCGATTCGACCAGCCCTTCAGCCCGCAGTGCCGTCCACCTAGTGATGATCCGCGAAAAGGTTCGTCCTTCGTATCCCGAAGTCGTGCCGGAATGCGCACCTCCGGTAGCAACCACCAGTTACCGGCTCAAAGATCGTGTCCACATTCAGGATCTCGATGCCGCCGGACTCATCACGCCCGCCATCGAGGCGGACTTATCCGAAGAACTGTCACGGCGCCTCGCGGAAACTCGAGCGACGGCGTAGCGCTGCTCACTGTCCGGCCGGCAGCATGTTCCGGATCGCGGCAATTCGCCAGGTCCCGTCGCTGCCGCGAGTCAGGGTAATGCTGGCCCACATCTTCCGCGCTGCCGCGTTTGCCGAAGCCGAGATCTCGTAGCGGCCGTCCGCCAACGCCACCCCCGGAGCCAGGAATCGGACCGAGGTGACGGTAATGGTGCGCTTGCCCGTGGAATTCTGCGAACTGGCCATCGAGCCACTGACCACTTGGGCTCTTCCCTTCCGCCACTCGCCGGACGAAACCAGTTGATCCGCATCACTGGTGAATAATGCCTCGACCGCGTGAGCGTCCCGGGTCTCCCGCGCATCGACGTATTTCTGCACCACCAGCCGGACCGCCGCCTCGTCGCCGCCAGCCTGGGCCATTAAGGATGCTGCGAACAGTAAGCAACTCAGACTCTTCCATGCCATGTGGACAGTGTACAGCGAAGGACTCCGTAGGGGCTTATCACCCACCTCTCTATCTGGTTCCCACCCAATCCTGGTTCCTGATCACCTTTTCCACACCATGACGGCTTTTCCAACACGCAGATAACAAACGCCTTCTTTATCTGAAATTCCTGGTTTGGGTTTGGCGCTGGAGGTGCATTGAGTGATGTGCTCGGTTGCTTCACCATTTTTCACCCAGAGGTGAGGTTGTCTCCTTACTTCAAGGTGCCAGTCAGGAATTTTGTTTTTCTAGTTTTGGAGAAAGATATGCGGATGCCTTCTTCGGTTTTCGCGGTAGGACGTTACGCTGTGGTTCTCGGGATTATTGCTGGTTCCGCCGTTCTGATGAGCGGCGCCAGGAAATCCCCGTTCACGGTGCACGATAAAGCGTACTACGCGCCCCAGGCGATCGTTGAGTATGTAAACCCCGGTCTTGTATTTAAGGTCGTTTCGGCGAAGATCGCGTCGGACGGTACCATCAGCGTCGACTATAAAGTGACGGACCCACAGGGACTTCCCTTAGACATTACGGGAATTCAGACCCCGGGTACGATTTCGCCGCGCTTTTTGATCGCGTACATCCCCAAAGGCCAGACGCAGTTCGCGTCTTACATCGTGAATACGGTGACTGCTGTCAAGGGCGGCGCGACCGGTACCCAGGCTGCCGGCGATTCCGGCGGCACTACCGCCACTGTCGCGGTGGGCGAATACATCTATACCTTTAAGAACAAAGCGCCGGCTACCTTCGATGCGAATGCGACTCATCGCGTCGGCGTGTACGGTTCCCGCAATTTGACTCAGTGGGACTTGGGCACCAATTATGCCTCAGTCACGTTTGACTGGGTACCTTCCGGCGCTTCCAACCCCGTGCCGCGCGATGTAGTCCGCACAGCGGATTGCAACCAGTGCCACGATCAACTGGCCTTCCACGGCGGCTCCCGCCGGGGCGTGGACCTTTGCATCATGTGCCACCAGCCCCAGACGGTCGACCCCAATTCGGGCAACAGCCTGGATATGAAGGTCTTCATCCACAGCTTGCACGAAGGTTCGGCCCTGCCCACCGTAAAAGCGGGAACGCCCTACCAGATTTACGGTTTCAACGGCTACAGCGATTTCTCCGGCGTGGTTTATCCCTCCGGTTCCGCCTCTATCGCCGACGCCCGGAACTGCCAGAGCTGCCACAATCCCAAGAACGGCGCCGCGCAGACCTCCAATTGGCTCAACAAACCCAGCCGCGCCGCTTGCGGCGGATGCCACACCGACGTCAATTTCGCCACCGGTCTCAATCACGTGAATCTGCCTCAGGCCGACGACAACCAGTGCTCCCAGTGCCACATTCCCCAAGGCGAACTGGAACTGGATGCCTCTATTAAGGGTGCGCACATTATCCCGACCCAGTCCGCCAGCGCTCCCGGCATCAACCTGAAGATCACCAAAGTGGTCGGCGGCGCCGGACAGAAGCCCGTAGTCACCTTCACCATCACGGATAATTCCGGTGCGGGAATCACTATGGCCAATATGACGGGCGGCAATAACCGCCTGGCGCTGGTCATGGCCGGCCCAACTACCGATTACGGCTACACCAGCTTCGGCTCTGATGTCACCACGCCTGGCTACGTTTCCGAGAATCCGGTTCCCACGGCTTCCTGCTCTAGCGATGGAACCTGCCAGTACACCTTCACCCATGCTGTTCCGGCGAAGGCCACCGGCACCTACGCCATCGGTATCGAAGGCCGCCGCGGCTTGACCATCCTGCCCGGCACCACCCAACAGGTTGTCACCGAATACGGAGCCAAGAACAACGTCTTCTACTTCTCGGTAGACGGCACGCCAGTTGTTCCGCGCCGCACGGTGGTTTCCATCGACAACTGCAATCGCTGCCACACCAGCCTCTCGCTGCACGGTGAAAACCGCAATCAGATCGAGATGTGCGTGCTGTGCCACAACCCCAGCGAGGGTGACGAATCTGTTCGCCCCGTCGCCACCACTCCTGCCGACAAGGCTCAACCCACACAGGGCATTAACTTCGCCATGATGGTTCACAAGATCCACACCGGCGATAAATTGGGTGCGGCCGGCAAAACCTATACCATCGTCGGATTCGGTGGAAGCCACAACGATTTCAGCGATGTGCTCTACCCCTCGATGACCAACACCGGCGCCACCGGAAACACGGCAGCCTGCTATATGTGCCACGTCAACAATTCGGAAGCCACCTTCCCGATTGGCAAGAACAACGTGACCGATCCGCAGGGCCTGCTGAATCCGGCGCCCGCCACCACGTCGGCTTGCACGGCCTGCCACTTCGACACGCCGAGCTTCGCCCACGCCAACTCCCAAATCGATCCGAAGTTCGGAGAAAGCTGCACTGTTTGCCACGCGGCAGGCGCAGCGTATGATGTACTTAAGGTACATGCCGGACAATAGGAGCTGAAAATACCATGACAATGCTGCTGGCCACCGGCCTCCGCCAGATCCCTGTCCCGCCTCGCCCCTTTACCGGGGCAGGGCTGGCAGGGCTGGTGGCTGCGGCCTTGCTGTTCGCCATCCCCGGAAGCGCTCAGGAAAAGCCGGCCGCGGCCGCTCCTGCAGCGCCAGCCGCGCCCAAGAAAGCAGCCGAATACATCGGCTCGGAAATGTGCGGGTCCTGCCATGAGGACATCGCCAAAGCCTTTCAGAAGAATCCCCACCAGGTGGTCGAGACCGACAAGAAGCGAGGCTTTGACACCAAAGCCTGCGAATCGTGCCACGGACCGGGCAGCAATCACATGGAATCCATGTCCGCCGCCGATATTCGCAATCCCCTCAAGCTCCGGCCTGCCGAAGCCGACCGCGCCTGCCTCACCTGCCATCTCAACCAGCCCACCCACGTTGGCCGCATCAATAGCAGCCACGCCAAGAATCAGGTGAGCTGCGTCAGTTGCCACTCCATCCACAAGAACGGACCCAATGGCCTGGTGCCGCGCAAAGCCACGGACATCAACCAGCTCTGCTCCGGCTGCCATAGCGACGTCTGGGCAAGCTTCCAGCAGCCCTTCAAACACAAATTGCCGGAAGGCGCCATGTCGTGCGTCGATTGCCACAATCCTCACGGCAGCGTTGGTCCGCGCATGATGCAGACCGCCAATGCCAACGAACCCGGCTGCTACAAATGTCATGGCGACAAGCGTGGACCCTTTACTTTTGAACACGCGCCCGTCCGCCTGGAAGGCTGCTCCGCCTGTCATCAGCCCCACGGCTCGGCCAATCCGCGGATGCTCACCCGCGCCGAGGTCCGCTTTGTCTGCCTCGAGTGCCATTCCAATCTCCCGGCGCCCACGCTGCCGGCGAACGGCACCATCGGAACCACACCCCCCGCGATTCACGATCTGCGCAGTCCGCGCTTCCAGAACTGCAACGTCTGCCACCAGAAAGTGCATGGCTCTTACGTGAGCCGGGACTTACTCAAATGAGATTTCTACTGGCCCTCATCCTGATGGCGCCGGCCTTCGCACAGGAGCCGCCGGCCCAGGCGACCCCGCCTGCTAAGCCCGACGAGAAGACCGCCGCGGCGCCCGCTCAGACCGAAACCAAAACCGAGGCCGCACCCGCGGAGAAAGCCGCCGAATCCCCGGCGCCCTCCACCGAAAGCTGGATCAACGGCAGTATCGATTTCGGGTATCGCTGGCTTACCAACGTCAATGGCAACTTTCAGCAGTACCGCAGTGTCGTGAATCTGGGCGAAGGGCCCAAGCTCTTCGGAGTGGACCTGACCATTCAGGATCCCAAGAAGCGCCTTTTCGACCGCCTCGACGCGCGCGCTTACGGCTGGGGAGGCGACCCCTATTCGACGGCCCATGTCGAAATGCGCAAGGCGAAGGTCTACGATCTGAACGTTGACTATCGGAACATCGCCTACTTCAACGCCGTGCCGTCTTTCGCCAATCCGTCGGCGCCGCAGGGCTTCGACGAACAGTCGTTCGATCTCCACCGCCGCAACGTGAGCGCCACGCTGGATTTCAATCCCGGCGGTCATATCCTGCCCTACCTGGCCTTCGAGCGGAACTCCGGCTACGGTCACGGCATCGAAACCTTTGTCAACGAATCATCCAACGAGTACCCCGTCAACACTCTGTTCCGCGACAGCACCGATAACTTCCGGGGCGGTCTCCGCGTGGAGTTCAATCGCTTCCACATCACCGTCGAACAGGGCGGCACTCGTTTCAAGGATGACGATCAGGCTCTCGACCGTATTAATGAACTCGGCGACCGCACCACTCCACTATTCGGCCAGACGCTCCAACTCACCGGGCTGAATCAGGCGTACGGCATTCGCGGGACCAGCACTTACACCAAGTTCCTCGGAACCCTCCATGCGACCTCCAACATGGATTTCTACGCCCAGGTTCTGTACAGCCAGCCGAAGACCGACGTGAACTTCAACGAGCTTGCCGCGGGCAACTTCGCACAGATCAACTCGCTGCTTTTCTATAGCAACCAGATCACGGTGGGCACCGGCGCCGCCAATCAGCCCCACACCACCGCCAACATCGGCTACGAAATCCGCCTCTTCCACAATCACCTGCGCTTTCTCTACTCGGGGATGACGGACCGCTATCACGACGATGCTTCGCCGTTCGTAATCCAGTCCTTCACCGGCTTCAGCACAGCGGCCGGAGCCACGCCCGTTCCCACCGTCGCTACCGCCCTGAACTACGGCCAAAAGGTCAATTACAACCAGCAGCAGTTCGACCTGGTTTATGACCTCGGCTCCAAAATCACGCTGCGCGGCGGCGCGCGAGTCGTGACCGGTGACGCTACGGTGCTGGCGGGCCAGTTGAGTCAGACGGGGGACTTGGTGTCCGGGAAGCTAAACCGTATCGTCGGACTGGGGGGCCTCACCTATCGGGCCTCGCAGAAACTCACCGTCAATCTGGATTACGAAGGCGCCTCCAGCGACAACATTTATTTCCGCACGAGCCTGAACAATTACAGCAAGGGCCGCGCGCGCGCCAAGTATCAATTCAACCAGGCTCTCGGCCTGCAAGCCCGCTTCACCGTGCTCGACAATCAAAATCCCGACCCGAGCATTAAGTACGATTTCCGCAGCCGCGACAATGCGATTTCTCTCTTCTGGACCCCCAAGGGCGGGAAACTGGTCAGCCTGATGGGCGAATACGATCGCTCTACTTTGCAATCCAGCATCTCTTATTTGGGTTTGTTTCTGAGCCCGCAGACTTCCTTATATCGCGATAACGCGCACAGCGCCACCGCCGCCCTGAATCTCACTCTGCCCGGTCTAGTCCCCGCCAAACTGACCGTCGGCGGCTCGCTCTTCATTTCCAACGGGAGCCGTTCCACGCAGTACTACCAGCCGCTCGCACGGCTGAGCCTCCCCATCGGCAAGCACGTATACTGGAACACGGACTGGCAGTATTACGGGTACGGGGAGCAGATGTATCTGTTCGAAGCGTTCCGCACCCATGTCTTCCAGACCGGCCTGAGGTTGACCAAATGAGATCAGCAACGTTCGTGCTTCGCATCGGCGCCGCGGCCGCGCTTTTCGCCTGCGGCCTGTGGGCGGGAAATGCGATTCCCGGCGATGCGCGCCGCGGAGAACAGATTTTTCAGAGCCAGCAGTGTATTCAGTGCCACAGCGTGAACGGCCGTGGCGGCACGGCGGCGCCAGACCTCGCCAAACGCGTGGACCGCGACTTCAGCCCGGCGGTCATGGCCAGTCTCATGTGGAACCATGCGCCCGATATGTGGGCCGCCATGCGTAAGCAGGGAGTCACCAAGGGCCAGTTGACCCCCGAAGCCGCCGCCGATCTGTTCGCCTACTTCGTCTCGCAGCGCTACTTCGAAAAGCCCGGCGACGCCGGACGCGGCAAGCAGGTCTTTGAGGCCAAACACTGTGCCGGCTGTCACGGACTCACCACCTCCCCGGACCCGGCCGCGCCTCCCGTGG
>DASZMZ010000330.1:0-23105 GCA_035551455.1 Candidatus Sulfopaludibacter sp. | reverse complement strand
GACCTTCACGCGAATCGAACAAAAGAACCAGGAGCAGCTCCGTCAGAGACTAATCAAGCAAGCCGGCAGGCTGGGCTACACCCTAGTACCGACGCACGGAGAGGCATTTGTTTCTTAGGAGACGCCGAGACGCCGAGGAAGCACAGAGGGACAGAGCAAGCACGGAGACGGGGTCGACAAACCGGCTGGACATCCGGCACCGAGGCCCAGGAGACGACGCAAGGCGATCGTCTGTCCTACTAGCGATTGGCGGTGGTGTCGGTGGGGCCTTTGACGTATTTGTCGAACCACTGGAATTTTTCCCAGAGGATGTGCTCGATGGTTTCCTTGCCGCGATAGCCGTGGGCTTCGAAGGGGAGGAAGACCAGGCGGACTGTGCCGCCGTTGCCGCGGACGGCTTCGTACATGCGCTGCGACTGGATGGGCCAGGTGCCGTCGTTATCGTCCGCCTCGCCGTGGATGAGGAGGAGGGGCGCTTTGATTTTGTCGGCGTACATGAAGGGCGACATTTTCAGGTAGACGTCTGGGGCTTCCCAAATGGTGCGGCGTTCGCTCTGGAAGCCGAAGGGGGTGAGGGTGCGGTTGGCCGCGCCGCTCTCGGCGATGCCCGCCTTGAATAGATCGCAGTGGGCGAGTAGATTTTCGGTCATGAAGGCGCCGTAGCTGTGGCCGCCGACGCCGACGCGGTTGCGGTCGGTGACGCCCATCTCGACGGCCTTATCAATGGCCGCCTTGGAGTCCACGATGATCTGGTCGAGGTAATGGTCGTTGACGACATCGGGATCGCCGACGACGGGCATGGCGGCGTTGTCGAGGACGGCGTAACCGTCCAGCACGAAGAACAGCTGCGAGTAGCCGGTCATTTCGGTGAAGCGCATGGTGGAGCCGCTGACCTGGCTGGCCGTGGCGGCGTCGTTGAACTCGTACGGATAGGCCCATACGAGCGTGGGGAGGCGGGTGCCCTGCTTGTAGTCAGGCGGCAGATAGAGGGTGAAGGAAAGCTCCACGCCGTCGTTGCGTTTGTACTTGACCAGTTCCTTGTGGATGGAGCGGATGGAGGGCTGGGGATCGGCATAGTGCGTGACGGCGACGGGGGAGCCGTTGGGACGGCGCACATAATAATTCGGAGGATGGGTGGGACTCTCGCGGCGGGTGAGGAAGCGGCCGGCATGATCGTCGAGCAGCGTGACCACGGCTTCGTAGCTCTCGTTATCGCATTGGAAGAGGCGGTCGCTCTGCTTGGTGGTGAGGTTGTAGCGGTCGAGGAAGGGATGGTCGCCGGTGGGCGAAGATCCGAGTCCGGTGAGATAGATGTTGTCGCCGTCCTGGAGAATGGCCTGGGAGCCGTTGGGGAGGCTGGTCATGATGGGGGTGCCGGGGTCTTTGTAGCGGTCCTGCTGGTTGCGGCTCCAGATGAGTTTGGAGTCGCCGGGTTTGTCTAGGTCGATCTGGAAGGTGCGGACGCGGCGGGTCTTGCGTTCGGAGTCGCTGACCAGGGCCATACCGCCTTTGGCGGCAGTGAGCAGGCCGGTGAATCGCTGCTCGGTTTTGAAGATTTCGTGAGGCTCGCTGGTGAAGGGGGCCTTCAACGCCATGATCTTGTCGCGGAAGGGCACCTGATTTTTCAGGTCGCCGCCATCCAGAGCTTCGGCCCAGAGCAGGGTGGCCGGATCGCTGGCGCGCCATTGGACGCTGCGGGGTCCGGTGAGGACGCCGTTGATGGGTACCTTATCGGCGAGCGGCAGAGAGGCGACTTTGTGCAGCAGCTTGCCGGTGAGGTCCCAGACTTCGATGTCCTTGGGGAAGTCGTTGGCCGAGTGGAGGTAGGAGAAGGGCTTGTGGATGGTGGTGACCAGCAGGTCCTTGCCGTTGGGGGAGACGCGGACGGAAGCGATGATGGCGGCTTTTCCGAAGGGAGTGATTTTGCCGGTGGCGGAATCGACGGTGGCGAGCTGGGAAGTGGCGTAGTAGGCGAAGAGGTCCTCATCGTGCGGACTCTGGAGCATGTCTTCGTGGGTCACTTCGGGGGCGCCGCCGCCGAGGCTTTCCTGGATGTGAGGTCCGGTGGGTGCGGCGGATTCGGCGGGGGCGGGGCCGCGATTGGGCTTGGTCAATTCGACCAGCAGGGTCTTGTTGTCGGGCAGCCATTGGACGTCGTTGGAGACGGGAGCGCCGCCGCGTCCACCGCCGCCGCCGGCCAGTACGCCGTTGAGGCGCGCGCCTTCGACCTTATGGGTCTTGCCGGTGGTGTCGCCGATCCAGAGTTCGATGCCGGCGGAGGTGGTGTTGGTGAAGGCGAAGTGGAGACCGTCGGCGCTCCAGTGGCCGGCGCTGAATTTGCCATTGGGCGGCAGGTCGACTTTGGTGGCGACGCCTTCGGGCACTTTGCGCAGGGAGAGAGAGCTATTGAAGACGGTGTTGTGGAGACCGTTGGTCTTGGGGTTGATGCGCATGCCGGCGATGCGCAGCATGGGCTGGGAGAGTTCGGCGATGGGGGGATAGCGGACGGGCGATGCCTCCAGGCCGAACGTGTGGGTGGGACTCAGGGCGAGTTGGGGGACGGTGGGAGCGTTGACGACGTCCAGTACAGCTTTGGGCGGTTTCTGATATTTCTCGGCGCCGAAGGCAAGCGCGACGGTGCAGAGGAGGAGCGAAAAGACTCTGGTTGCCGGTTTCATAGGATAGGGCAATCTTATGGAACTTTCAGGCCCGAAGTCAACGCGGGCGGCCTCGGTTTGGCAAATGGCTTGCAATAGTTCCGTCAGGGGATCACGGAGAATGAAGCGATTTGTGACGATTTTACTTTTCAGTGGGGCGTTGATGGCGCCCTTGACTTCGTCGGCCGCGGAACGCCGTTACTACGATCGGGAGCATAAGGATTACCATGTGTGGAACGAGAACGAGGGTCGTGCGTACCGCCACTGGTTGATGGAAGAACGGCGCGAGGCTCGTTATCGGGATTACAATCGGCTGAACGCTGAGCGTCAGCGGGAATACTGGCGATGGCGGCACGAACACCGCGACTGGCACTAGAAGTTAGCCGGCCGGACAGGCTGAAGCCTATCCTACCAACTGCTCGAAGCGGGAGCCGGGACGGACGATGGTCTGATTGCGCTCCGGGCCGGTGGAGATGCAGCCCACTTCGACACCGGTCCGATTCTCCAGGAAGGTCAGATATTCTTTCGCTTTGTCGGGCAGGGCGTCGTACGAATTGATGCCGAAGGTCGAAGTCTGCCAACCCGGGAGGCATTCGTAAATGGGCTCCAGCTTTTCGATCTCGGTTACGGTAGGCGGCATCTCGCAGACTTCAGTGCCGTCGACCCGGTAGCCTACGCACACCGGGATGCGGTCGAAGGAATCCAGGACATCCAGCTTGGTGACCACGATGCTATCGAAGCCGTTGACGGCCGCGGTATAGCGCAGCAGCGGCGCATCGAACCAGCCACAGCGACGGGGACGTCCGGTGACCGCGCCGAACTCCTTGCCGCGATTGCGGATCTCGTCGCCCGCGCCATCCAACGCTTCGGTGGGGAAAGGACCGCCACCGACGCGCGTGATGTACGCTTTGGAAACCCCGAGCACGCCCTGAATTCTGGTGGGCGGAACACCGGTGCCCGTGCAGGCTCCTCCGGCCGTGGCGCTCGAAGACGTCACGAAGGGGTAAGTGCCGTGATCGATATCGAGCATGGTGCCCTGGGCGCCTTCGAACAGTACGCTCTTGCCGGAGGCGATTGCGGAATTCAGGAACATCGCCGTATCGCGCACCATGGGGCGGATACGGTCGGCGAAGGCCTCGTATTCGTCGCGAATGGCCGCTAAGTCCAGGTCCTCATAGATGCCGAGAGCCTTGGCGATGGTGGCCTTCTCTTCCATGACGGAATCGAATTGGGGCCGGAAAATGTCCCGGTTCATCAGATCGGCAATACGAATGCCGCGACGCGCGATCTTGTCTTCGTAGCAGGGACCAATGCCCCGCGACGTGGTGCCGATCGAGACCCGGCCGGCCCGACCTTCGCTCATGCGCTCCATCATGCGGTGGGACGGGAAGAGCACGTGCGCGCGGTTGCTGATCAGCAAACTCTTGCTGACCGGAATGCCGACCGCCTCGAGCGACTCGATCTCGGTCAGCAGCGCCGCCGGGTCGATGACCAACCCGTTGCCGATCACTGCCTGTTTCCCGGGACGCAGAATGCCGCTCGGAATCAGTTTCAGTACAAATTTCTTTTCGCCGATAAAGACCGTATGGCCCGCATTATGTCCGCCTTGATAGCGCGCGACGATATCGAACCGGTCCGAGAAGAGGTCGACGATCTTCCCCTTGCCCTCGTCTCCCCATTGGGATCCCAGGATGATTACGTTTCCCATTTTGTCCAAACCTACTTATTTTACCGTATTCGGATTGCAAACTCCTCGTCAATCGATAAACGTCATTGAGTGGAAAAAATGCAGGATATCCGGACCGTCACCTCCTCAGAGGGCTCCGGGCGTGATACGCTGACTTTTTATGCAAATTACGGATGTTTACCTGGGTTTGGGCCAGGAGGCGTTTGGGCAACTCATCCGCGGCATCTCTATCGGAAAGTTGAAAACGTACCAGATTTATGAGGGCTTCAAGGTGCGGACTCACCTCCACAAGGTGAATACCGAAGCTCTGCGCAAAGCGGCTCCGAAGTGGTGGGCGCGGATATCCGAACCGGATGAGGACTTTGCCAAAGACCTCGCGCAGGCGGTGCTGGTCTCGCACCTGGACATGATTACCGCCGTGTTGGACTTTCTTGGCGTCCCGCACGAAAACGGTTTCTTCGCCAAGGATATGGACCCGAAGCCATATTTCACCGAAGGTTGGGAAGGCCGCGTTTATAACGAATTCGGCAAAAGATTTCCGGAGGCCATTCTCATCTTTTATATCAATCATTTACGTTGGGAACTGTTGGGCGCGACCGAGTTGTACCGCCCCGCAGCCCCGAACGCCGCCTGAGTTCGGAGGGTGGCGTGCAGAATAAGTGTGAACCATGACAGTTCCAGTCGGATACACGTGGTACAGGAGTTCCAGACTGAGCCCGCACAACCCCGTGCAAATCGTTATCGGTAAAGCAGATACGAAAAGCTGCCGAGCGGTTTCCCGGATGCGGAGCATGAACCGGAGGTGTCGTGTTTTCAACCACAGGGAAAACCCTAAGGGGCAAATGCCCCTAAGACGGTCTCCCGGTCATGAACTGGTTTGGTTGCCCATTCCCACGAGGTGCCTGACATGAATCATTGCGATTTCCATTATTCACATCTGCTGCCAAAGAAGCCCGGCATTCTCCCGCTTGAGGAGACAATGACCAAGCAGTGCCGCCGGTGCGGCGCGGATTTTGTCACACGGTCCAGGATCCGGAAACGCTGCGATGCGTGCCAGTCAGTCGTTTCAGCCGAAAAACAAAAGAAGGCCAATGAACGCCTGAAAGCCCGCCGCGCTGCCCGGCGGATGTGCCTGCTGAAGGCCAGCTAGAGACTCGACATCGTCAAAGAGGCGCCCGGCTCCCGCCTGCCACGGTGGAAGCCCCGTCATCCCTTTTCTCAGTTGGTTGAATCAGGTTGCCGGCTGCATCCGTCAGGACGATTCGTGGAAGGGGCCGCTGCCGAGTCTCAACAGCGAAACAATGGCTTGGGCTTCGGCTGACCGGCCTTCACCCACAGGACCCATGTTTTCCGCGGTCTTAAATTTCACCGAGACGCGGTCGAGTTCCAACTTCAGCGTGTCCGCCAGTTTTTGCCGAATCGCGAGGCGATAGTCCTTGAGCTTGGGACGTTCCAGAATCACCGTGGAATCCACGTTGATCAGGCGGTAGCCGCCGGCTACGGCTAGATCCCTCGCATGCCGGAGGAAAACCAGGCTGTCGCAGCCCTTCCAACGTTCATCGGTATCGGGGAAGTGCATCCCGATATCACCGAGAGCGGCAGCACCGAGGATGGCGTCTGTGATGGCGTGGGATAGCACGTCGGCATCGGAATGGCCTTCCAGCCCAAATTCGGCAGGCACGGTCACGCCGCCCAAAATCAGCGGACGGCCCGGAGAGATGCGATGCACATCCCAGCCCAGGCCGGATCGAATGTCACTCAAGCTTTGGTTTCCTTTGCGGCGTCGTCCTGAAAGAACAGGTGCGCCAATTCCATGTCGCCGGGTTTGGTGATTTTGATATTGCGATCGGTGCCCAGCACGACGTTCACTTCGACGTCGAGCCGCTCGACCATGCTGGCCTCATCGGTGCCGATGAAGCCATCTTCGCGCGCCAACTGGAAGGCGCGTTCCAGCAACTCGCGGCGAAAGACCTGCGGGGTCTGCGCCAGCACCAGCTTTTCGCGGGGGATGGTGGCGCGGATTTTCACTTTGCCGGTGCTCCGGCTGACCTGCTTCACGGTATCGACAACCGGCACGCCCACGATGGCTGCGCCGCTCTCGGCAGCTTCGTCGAATACCTTGTGGATGGTCTCCAGATCGATGAACGGCCTGACGGCGTCGTGAACGGCCACCAGTTCGGCATCGCGCCGGAGAGCGGTGAGAGCGTTCTCCACGGACTGCTGGCGGCTGTTCCCGCCCTCCACCGCGCGTACGCGTTCCGGAGGAAATTCGGTGGATAGCGTTTCCGCCACCCATTGGACGTCTTCGGCGCGGACCGCCACCACGATCTCGGCAACTCGATCCGATGCCGCGAATTTCCTGACCGTATGCATCAGTATGGGCGAGCCTTCCAGCAACATGAACTGCTTCCGGCTGGTACCTGCTTTTTCGGCCGAACCACGCCCCATCCGGGTGCCCAGTCCCGCGGCGGGCAATATCACGGCTACTCTCATTGGCAGCTACGATTCTATCGTGGTTTTCTCCGCAGGGAGGCCTGTCATCGGTTGAGGGTCGCTCTTGCGCACGGGACGCTCGTGGCGTTCGGCTCCGGCGGCGGCATGCATGCGTTCGTCGAACTTGCCGAAAATCATCTTGCCGGCGGTGGTTTGTAGAACGCTGGTGACCGAAATATCGATGGTCTTGGAGATCATCTTTTTGGCGTTGTCCACCACCACCATGGTGCCGTCGTCCAGATACGCCACGCCCTGATTGTATTCCTTGCCTTCCTTGAGGATAAAGACGCGCATGGTCTCGCCCGGCAGGACGATGGGCTTGAGGGAGTTGGCCAGTTCGTTGATATTGAGCACCTCGACGCCGTGGAGTTGGGCCACCTTATTCAGGTTGAAATCGTTGGTGATCACCTTGCAGTCGAAGACTTTGGCCAGTTCGATCAACTTCATATCGACCTCGCGGACCTGCGGAAAATCTTCCTCGACAATCTGGACATTGAGGTGGGCCATTTTCTGAATGCGCTGGAGGATATCGAGGCCGCGGCGTCCGCGATTGCGTTTCATGGAATCGGCCGAATCGGCCACCAGTTGCAACTCCCGGAGGACGAACTGAGGAATTACCAGTACGCCATCCAGGAAGCCGGTCTCGGCAATATCGGCGATGCGGCCGTCGATGATGACGCTGGTATCCAGGATCTTGAACGTCTTTTTGGAGGACTTCTCGCCGCCGAAGATGCCGCCGAGAGCCGCCAGGTTGAGCATCTCGCCTTTTTTTGCGCCGACGATCAAGCCGATATATGTCATGAGCAACAGCAGGGAGACCTGGAGAAACGCCGGGGCGGGCGTCCGGGCGATGACCAGGGACATGAGAAACGCGCCGAAAATCCCTAATACCGAGCCAAAAGCCGCGCCAATCAGCCTTTTCAGGCTGACTTTTTCCAGCCGGATCTCAAAAAAGATAATGCACAAACCGAGGAGCAGACCGCCTGCCGCCGATATCAGCTTCGATGTCTCAAACGGTTGAAGCGCATAGGCGGAAGCGGTAAGAACCAGGATGAAAATGACACGGACGATGACAAGATCGAGCATGAGAACACCCCCTTAGGGCGAAGCAATCCGGAGAAGATTTGGAAGCTCGTACAGGAGCCGGAACAGGGGTACGAGTAGGCATTGCGCCAAGAGTATACCATCACTTCTTTGTAATCTATACGGAATGTTACCGATCCTCCGGCGCAAGTACTGTTGCTCCCCACATGGGTTAGTCACTTGCCGGAGTTTATACCTTCATTAAAGTTTAGGCCCGGAAGACCACCAGCCGCGAACGATCAGCATTTTCGGAGGCGATCGTGAGACTCGCCATCGGAGTCGGCTCCCTGATGGCTACTTTGGGCTCTTCGCCGCCGCGGGAGGCGCGCAAAACGCGGTGTCACCGGAACCGGTGACCAGCCGGTTGAACGCGCCGATGCCGGAATGGATGCGTCCATCCGACAGTCTCGCCAGCCCCACCCTCGCAAAAACGACCCGATGGACCTGCGTCTCGCCTATGTGCAGGTGGGCAAGACGGAGCGGGACGATTCAGCTTGCGGGTCGGCCGTCAGGACCGGTACTTTGGCGAAGGCCGGCTGGTGCAAGACCCCAACTGGTCGAATCTTGTATACTTGCGACATTTCCGGTGCACAAGGAGAATTCGTGATCGACTGTCGCACAGCGCGGCCGCGCAACCTCCAGGCCATCTTTTGGATGACCGCCATCCTGTTCTCCTGCGACAGAATAGCCGCAGTCCCTCCGCCCACGGTCATCGTGTCCGTTTCGACGAAGAACGCGACTCAACTGGAGCCTGGGTTCGCCGGTTACAATTCGCCATTCATGGCAACGGGCGTCAAGGCCACCGATCCCCGCCTTCTGCCGTTGTTGAAGCAATTGAGCCCCGGTTTTCTAAAATATCCAGCGGGCACCAGAACGAATGCGTTCGATTGGACATCTGGACTCTATCGGGAAGAGTGGATCGATCGCTCAGACGGTTTCTTCGGTAACGAAAGCCGGCAAACGAATCAAGTTCTCACCGTCACCGGTCCGCAGTTAGTCAGGGATGTGTACTCACTTGCGCGTGACACCGGCGCCGCCGGTTTGATCGTTCAGGTCAACACTTTCACGGACAGTCCGGAGTCGGCCGGAAACTTCGCGCGCTACGCGAAAGACCACAACATCCGTGTCTTTGTTTGGCAGCTCGGGGCCGAGCCGACGCAGTTTCCGAAAGTCTTCCCGCGCGCCTCCGACTACGCGTCGAAAATGCGTCCCTTTGCGGATGCGATCCGATCCGCGGACCCAAATGCGAAGATCTCAATTTCGCTGGGCATTGCACGCGAGCCATTCCGATGGAAACCGGATCTGGACTGGGATGACGACCTCGCCAAGTATGAGCCCCGCTACTGGGATTTGCTCACATACCACCAATATCCTCGTGTTCGTGGCAGCGATTCCGAACTGATGGGGCAACTGAACGAGGTTCTGGTATCCCAAACCACTCGATACGTGGTGGATCATATTGAGCCGCGCTTCGGGAAAACACCATTGGTCATTACCGAATCGGACCCGGGAAGCCCGCTCCCGCAAAGGCCGGAGGATACGATGTCGGGCGCGACGGTCGCCCAGCCGGGCACCAGCATGGTAGGAACGCTGTACGGAGGAATCTGGTCAGCCGAATACATCTTGCGCCTTTCGGTATTGGGGCAGATGAAACACGTGGGAATTCATCAACTGCTCGGGGCGGCAGGCATTCAGCTATCGGACGCCCACCTCACGGAGATTTTTGCTGCGTATGAGGCGAAAAAGACGATTGAAACGCGCTCACTCGACTACGGTTTCTTTATGAGCGCAACCGGTGTCGCATATGGAGCCGCCGCAGCCGCGATCAACGCATCCACCCACGTCTGCCCGACGTCCGTGAAGGGAGGTGGCACAGCGGCGACCACTACGGCCGCAACCGTTCCCGCTGTCTACGCGCAGGCGTACCGCAAAGGGCGGAATTTCCATGTTGTGGTCACCAACAAAGGACCTAATCGCGAATTGATTTCCATACAGATTGACGGTAGACCAGTAAGCAACAGACTCGGTGTTGTAACGGTCACGGGGCCGGGGCCATCTGCCCGGAACGCACCAGGCAAACAGGACGTGGGTAGCGCGGCATCGAATACTCTCGGGCCTGTACCAATGCCGCCGTATTCCGTCGTAACGATTTCCTGGTGAGGATATCGCCTCCAAATTGCCACACGGATCACGGCAGAACGCGCCGTAGTTGGTTCGCCGCGAGCATGCGGGTTTCGAATCCGACGAAGGTGGACGAAGTAGCCAGCGCGATGCGCGGCATCAGGCAGGATTCCGGTTCGGTCAAGGTGCTGGTGGAAGAAGTGAACCTGAGCAGCGAGCAACAGGGCAGGGGAGTGGAGGAGATCGGCAGGGCCATGGGCCAGATGCAGCAAGTGACGCAGACCACGGCGGCCAATGCGGAAGAAAGCGCCGCCGCCGCCGAGGAACTGAACGCACAATCGGAAGCGCTCTACGGAATCGTCAACCGGCTGTCGTTGATGTTTACCGACAAGGAGTCGCGTCACACGTCAAGGAGAGCGGCTTAAGTGGCCGCTTGCTGACGAATGTGTGACAGGCGAAAGGGCACCATAGCGGCCGGGACGGCGATCCGGTACGTTTGGAATTTGGGTGAGGAAATTGGACAATGCCACCAACAAGACAGCCGTCAAGCTGGATCTGGTGAATGCCACCCGGGCCAGAAGCTGGGAAATGGTGGCCTGCGCTTCGCGGAGCGCTTGCCATCCGTTTTCAAGAGATCCAATCGAGTAAGGCTTGCCCGCGTTGTGCTCTGGATTCGAGATGACAACTGCGAACCGTTTGCGCACACCGAGACGGTCAGACCTTTTTCTGTTTCTTGCCCTCACGCTTCGGCGGCAGCGGGATAGGGTGCGACTCCCTCTTAGCAACAAAAAGTCGTCTGCTCACATCGAACGTAACTTCTTCATGGATGGTGCAATCGCACCCGTGGCCTGGATCCCAAGTTATGTTCCAATGACCCGGTTGAAAAGGCTTTTCGCTGAAAAGGTGCGGAATCCAGGTAAGGAGTTCAGTCTTTGCGCCGGGTTCGACGACTTCGACACGGAACTGCTTGGCCGTATCCGTATTTCGGCTGTATCCTAACACGGTAGTAAGTGAAACCCCGCAAGCCTCATATTCAAACAGGGCGAACTGTCCAACGACACCCTCTCCGGTTAGGTCTTGGAGGTTGAGAATATTGGGCGTGCCTTCTCCGTTCTTGTCACTGCGTGGCACAAAGTACGATTCATCCTTCGAGACGTAGAAAGGAATAGGAAAGCCGTGTTCATCATCATCCGATCCTTCGTAGAGGCCCCGGATCTCAACGGTATTGATGAGTGTTAAGTGGGGCAGATCGACGAGAGAAAGGCGGGTGGGGCCATACCAGTGGTCGCCATAGAGAAGATCACTGCACCCAAGATCACCTTGGCGCACAACCTTTTTGCCGTGAAGCATCCACAAAACAAGAGTGCGACTGTCGGAACTTCCTATTCTCACGTTCGCCACTTCGATGATCTTGGCTTCAGGCGGAAATAGCCGCTGAACCGATGCCGGCGAAGTATTTTGGGCGGGTTGATTCGGCACAAGCAGAAGCATCGCTGCCGTGCTCACGAATAAATTACGCAAACCCATCACGAACACCAAGATCATGGTAGCTGATTACACTCCGGCCCGGAGCGTCCCACCAGCGGCTTCGCGTTGCGCTCTGCGTGGTCCAGGTGGACTGCGTGAACCGGCGCTATCATGAGCGTGGATGAAGTTACCACCTTTGGCCGTCGCCGCCGTATTCGCCGCCAGTGTGCTGCCCGGTGCGGTGTTCGGACAATCCGTCCCGAATGAGCCGATCAAAACCACGCTCTGCGAACTGGCGTCAGCGCCCGAACGCTTCAACGGAAGGATCGTGGCCGTTCGTGGCCCAATTCAGATCGCCTTTGAGAATTTTACGTTTTCGCTCTCCGAATGTGAGTCCAGGAAAGTGGATGATGTGTGGCTCGAATACGGCAGAGGACCAAAACAGCAACCGACTACCTGGTGTTGTGGCGACATGGTTCCACGAGACACGCTCATTCTGGTCCAGGATAAGGAGTTTCGCCGGTTTCACCGCTACCTTACCGACGAAAAGAAGGAAAGAGACTGCTACAACTGCTACGGGTTCAAGGTGACGGCGACGCTGACTGGACGATTTGAGGCGGTTGATACGCAGCCATGTCCTGGCGATGGGAAAGGGCACTGTTGCGAATTCGGCGGCGGCTTCGGTCATTTCGGCGCTTCGTGCGCCCGGTTGGTGATTCAGAGAGTTACGGGCGTTGTGGCGAAACAGGTGGACCGATAGCTTTACATGAAGAGCTCTCCCGGCCCGTCGCCGCACTTCTCTCCCCACGCTTCGCCCATCAACCGGCTGTCGTTGATGTTTACCGACCAAGAGTCGCGTCACACGTCGAGGAGAGCGGCGTGAGTGGCCGATTGCTGATGAATGTGTGACAGGCGAAAGCGGCTGCTCTATTTTGCTTGCCACTGGGAGTCGGCGAACTTCAGATACTGATCCCAGTCGTAGGCGGTCACATCATGTTTGCCGGCGCGGATGTGATAGGCGACATCGTGGACGATGGGCTGGTGGACGGCGGGCATTTTGTCGGTGGCCAGTCCCTTTCTGCCGAGCAATTCGAAGACGGGGCCGGCATTGACCAGTCCCAGAAATTCGCCGCGCGGATCGCTCCACTGGTCGCCCTCGGCACTGGCGACATAGAGTGCGCGGGGAGCGATCAAAGCCAGCAGCATGTGCGAATCGAAGGGCATAGCGGCTTCGCGGTCGTTGTACTTGGAGAAGTTCGAAGCGAACCAGTGGGGGAAGCGAGTGTTGAGGTCCTTGGTCCGCTCGCCGAAATCGCGGCGGCTGATGGCAGCGCCACCTTCGCCGGATTCATTGGAGATCACCAGCGAGAAGCGAGTGTCCTGGGCGCCGGCCCATAGCGCCGTCTTGCCCATGCGCGAATGGCCGAACACGGCCACTCGTTTGGCGTCCACATCGCGATCCTTTTCTAGATAATCCATGGCGCGGCTCAGGCCCCAGGCCCACGCGGCAATGGCGCCCCAATCGTTGGCCAGCGGCATGGTCTGCCCCGGCTTGAAGAAGAGCGGACGGATGCCGTAGGAAATGGCGCCGGGCACATCGGGCTCGATATCGCCGGCGTAAATGGTGGCAAGTCCGTAGCCGTGAGCCAGAATCTTCTCGACTTGCCAACGCTCGGCGCTGGCGCCGCGCGAGGAATCGGCCGCCGTTTTATGGACCAGCTTTTTTGTGGCCGGGTCCACATTCCACTCCTCGGCCAGGGGGACGCCGGGATCCACCGCCACCGTCTGATTGCCATTGAAGCCCAGGGCCACGAAGACGGGCGAGGACTTCTTCGCACCGGCGGGAAGGTACAGCAGCATGTTCACCTTCTTGCCCGCGAGGGAAAGGGTCACGAGTTTGCGCACGGCCTTCCCGGCCAGCGCCTGCTTGTCCACCGACACCACTTCGTATTCCAGTTTGGCGGGCGCGGCTGGACTGTGTCCGAAGACTTCATCCTGGTACATGGACAGAATTTCCGGACGCCGCTTGCTGGTCCACGTGTGCGCGTCCTTCACCTTCTCGCCGCTCTGCAGCGTGAGCGGGTCGGGCAGCGTGTACTTGGGCACCTTGGCCTCGTCGTACAGGACTTCCGCCGGGCGGGTCTGCGCCGCCACGGATATACAGGACGCGAGCAGCGCCATCGACATCGTAAATCTATTGCGCATAGTGAGGCTCATCGGAGCGGAAAGGACCGGCGGGCAGGCCGGCCTGGTTGATCAGATTGCAGGCCGGGTCGTCTGCCCAGGCGTAGCGGACGGCCACGGGGTTGGTGACAGTCGGACTGGACACCACGACGGTCGCGCCATCGATCTTCGCGTCGGCGGGCACGAAATTACCGTCCGCTCCCGCGATGGTAAAGCCGGTGAGCGCGGAGCCGCCCTTGGCCTGCATCCCATCGGCGTGACTGAACCAGACCCGCATGGCGTTGCTCTCGGGAGTCGCCTGACGGTAGACGGGACCGGAGTATTCGACCGCGGCATCGTGATAAGCGATGTGGCGGGCGGCCAGTGCCAGACGCAGGCCGACGTCCTGCTTGTTCTTCGGATGGATGTCGCCGCTCTCGCCCACGTCGATGGCGACGGCCATTCCGGTGTTGCGGAGAGAGAGAGTCTCGGTCTGCGATTCGCGCAGCACCGGCCACCAGCCGTTGGTTTTGTAATTCGCCAGTTGCACGAAGAGGAAAGGAAAGTCTCCTTCGCCCCACTGATTGCGCCAGTCCTGAATCATGTCGCTGAAGAGGCGGCGGTAGCGGTAGGCATGCGCCTCGCTGGCGTTGGATTCGCCCTGGTACCAGATGACGCCGCGAATGGTGTACGGCGTAAGGGGCGCGATCATGCCGTTATACAGGCCGGCGGGCGTGTTGGGATGGCCCGGTCCCGCGGGCGCACCGGGACGGGCGGGCGGCGTTTTTCCGGCGGCGCGCGCTTCGGCGGCGGTCTTTTCCCAGGCGGCCAGGCGCACGTCGTACTGCTCTTTGGCGGCCGGGTAGCGGGTTAAGACGTTACTCCACTCATCGGCGATGAACTTCATCGACGGGTCCGACTGCAGCATGGAGGTGCTGGTCCACGATTGCGCCGGAGTGCCGCCCCAATACGATTCGATCAGTCCCATGGGCACGTGGAGATAGTTGTGCAGCGCGCGGCCGAAGAAGTATTCCACGGCGGAAAAGCGCGGTGCGTTTTGCGGGGTGCAGACCTGCCAGGTGCCGGCAACATCGTCTGCCGGCTGATCGGCTACAATCCGCTTCACCAGGAAAACGTGAATCAGGGGGTAGTCGGCATGGGCGATTTCCTCGTCGTGATTCACCGCCTGATTGAGCGCGAACTCCATGTTGGATTGGCCGGAGCCCACCCAGACTTCGCCCACCAGAATGTCCTTGATGGCGACGTTGTTGACGGTCATTTCGAGAGGCCCGGCGGCCGAGAGCGGCTTGAGCCAGAGCGACCATTTGCCATTGACGCCCGCTTTGCCTGCGACGGTCTGGCCCTGGAACTGGACGCTCACGGACTCGCCGGGGTCGGCAGTTCCCCAGATGCGCACGGGGACGCCCTGCTGCAACACCATGTGATCGGAGATCAGCGCGGGGAGTGTCACCGCCGCCTGCAGAGAGCAGGCCAGCACGGGAATGATTAGCCACTTCCATTTCGACATAAGCACCTCGAAAGATGATTCTATCCGGATTCGGGGTGCTGAGTGTCGGATTCACCACGAAGGCACGGAGGACACGGAGGAAGCACGGAGAAAAAGTTTATTCACCGCCGAGACACCGAGGCGCCGAGGAAGCACGGAGACAGACGACGAAAGGCGATCGTCTGTCCTACTGTTAGTGGGCGGCTTCGCCGCGGCGGGATTGGAAGGGGAGGCTGCGGACGGTTTCGTAGATGGCGGTTTGGAATGTGTAGCCGGACGCGGCCAGTTTGCGGTCGATTTCGTCGATGGTGCGGTTGTCGTAGGACTGCATGCCGCGACCGAGCGCGAAGGTGAGGAGCTTTTCGACGAGACAGTGGGAGAACTGCGGCATCAGGCTGATCAGTTCCGACCGCATCGCGGAGGGCGTAGCGAAGCTCTTGCCGTTGGGCAGAGTGCCGCTGGCATCCACGGGAAACTTGCCGTCCATGCCGCGCCAGTGGCCGATGCCATCGTAATTCTCGAGACCGAAACCGAGCGGATCCATTTTGTTGTGGCACGACGCGCAGACGGGACTGGCGCGGTGTTTTTCCATCTGTTGACGGAGGGAGGCCGCAGTACCGATTGAGCCCTCATCCAGCAGAGGAACGTCAGCCGGCGGCGGAGGCGGCGGATCGCCCAAAATATTCTGCAGAATGTACTTTCCGCGAATGACCACGCTGGTGCGCGTGGGGTAACTGGAAACCGTGAGCACACTGGCCTGGCCGAGCAGGCCGCCTCGCTGATCCGTGGCGAGATCGACGCGGCGGAAGTCGGGACCGGTGACGCCGTCGATCCCGTAGTGCTTCGCCAGTTTCTCATTCAGGAAGGTGTAGCGCGCATCCAGAAAATCCGAGATCGGCCGGTTCTCGCGGAGCACATGATCGAAGAACAGACGAGTCTCCATCTTCATGGCGTCGCGCAGTTCAGGACCCCACGCGGGGAACTTCTGCGGGTCGGGCTTCACCACATCGAGATTGCGCAACTCCAACCATTGGCCGGCGAAGTTGTCGGCAATGGCGGCCGAACGCTCATCGGCCAGCATGCGCTTCACCTGAGCGTCCAGCGTGGCCGGCGCATGCAGTTTGCCGGATTCCGCCAGCGTCAGCAGCTCGTCATCCGGCATCGAACTCCAGAGGAAATAACTGAGGCGCGAGGCCAGTTCGAGGTCGGTGACCGGATGGGTGCGAGTGGGGTCCGTGGGTGCGGCGTCGTGCTCGATGCGGAAGAGAAAATTGGGCGAGACCAGCATGGCCTCGAGCGCCAACTGAATTCCCTGATCCACGGTTTCGCCCTCTCCGCGCGCCATGGCGGTGAACTTCATGAGCGAGGCAACTTCCTTGGCGGTGACCGGACGGCGATACGCGCGACGGGCCAGGTTGGCGACTATTTTTTCGACGCAGGCGGCGCCGGATTGCGGGTCGCAAATGAGAATCTTCTTGCGGCTGGCGCTTTCCGTTTTCGAAGGGTACGGCCCCAGGAAAGTCATGGAGTCGGGGAACTTGTTCTTCTTGCGGTCCAGGAGGTCTTTGCCGGTGAGGGTTTTGACGAAATCGTCGTCGATGAAAGCGGCGCGGAATACGTGCTCTCCCTCAGGGAGCTGGAGGCGGATTTTCTCTTCGGAGTAGGGATCGAAGTAGACCAGGCCGGAGGGCTTGGTCTCGGCCATGATGGTCTGGAGGAGTTTGCCGTCCATCCAGAAACCCAGTTTGACGGGCTTGGCGTCGGCGGCGCGCTCACCTTGCAGGCCGAAGTGAATCTCGTACTCGCCGTCGAATTCGATGCGCACGGGGCCTTCGATAGTGCTGGCGTTCAGCCGCTGGACGTTTTTGAATTTGACGGCGTACTGCGTTTCGAGCGGCTTGGGAAGGGTGATGGTGCCGAGAGCGCGTTCGGAGATGCGCTGCGCGGCAGACAGATATTTTTCCATCAGGACGGGCGAGATGGTGAGCACGTCGCCCACGTTATCGAAGCCGCTGCCGAGGCCGTCCGTGGGGAAGCTCTTCTCGGCGTGAAACTCCACGCCCAGCAGATCGCGGATGGTGTTGGTGTACTCGGCGCGATTGAGGCGGCGCGCGGTGACACGGCCGGGATCGGGCTTGTCCTTATCGAACTCGCTTTGGATGTACTTGATGGCGGCGTCGAGCTTGGGCGGCCGCGGAATACCGCGCGGAGGCATTTCGCCGGCACGCAGTTTGCGGAGGATGATCTCCCAACCCTCGCGGCTCTCGGTGAGCGATGCCGGTTTGGTAAACGCCGTGATATCCAGGCCACCGGATGCCTGCTGCTCGTTGTGACACGGCGAGCAGGTCTTCGACATCACGGGAGCCACAGTTTTCTCGAAACCGCCATCGGCAGCCAGAGTGGCCGCTACGCAGGCGAGGCCCGCAATTCCAATCCGAAGAGACAGCATCAGCTTGAAGCAATTGTACCGGAAAAAGCGGTGCGCTACTTCTTCTTTACGTCGGGGCGGAAGCGGGCGGGACGACCGGTGGGCTTTGCCGACGCCAACTCCGTATAAAGCTGTATGATTTTGTCCTTCTGCTCGGGATCGTAGATCAACTGTCGATGCTTGCCTTGCGCCGACGGCGTGAAATGGAGAGCGCCGCCATCGGCCACCGAGAGCGTCCCGGGGTCCGACAGCTTGAAGTCCGGCTCGGCGGCACGGCCGGTGTGGAGCACAGCGGTCATGGCCCATGACGGCGCATCGTACGGCATCGGTTTATAGGCGCGGTAGGCGTCGACGACGGGGTGGGCCGGCGACCAGGCGAAATCCTTCTCGATACTCGCGCCCGGAAAGGGAAGGGCATTCCCCAACTCGGCGGGAGCATACACGATGGGCGACGGCCATTCGGCCAACAGCTTGCGCGCGGCGGCTACGTTGCGGCCGAAGTCCGTGACGCACAAAAACTTCACTTTCTTGGAGATCAATGGCTTGGTTCCCGGCAGATCGAGTACGCCCGCGAGATTGGTGGCCGGACCGGCCATTACGACTGCGGCATTCTGATCGAATTGCGAGGTGAGTGCGTTGCGAATCTGGGCCACCGGGTCGGCCGTATCGTTCAACTTGGAGATGCCGCAACTGTACTGCGGCTTACCCTCGGCGTTCTGGCGGGCCAGCGGCGCGGAGAGCATGGCGGTATCGGGATCCATGTGGGCGGCGGTGGCCATGCCGATGGGGGCGGGCGCGAAAAATCCGCCGGGCTCGCCGGTATAGAAGCGCGTCAACACATCGCAATACTCGGCCGCCTTGAGATTCGGCTTGCTCACGCTCACCGCGATGACGCGCAACGCATTCTTGCCCTGCAAACCGAAGAGCATGGCGAGCGCCAGTGCGCGGTCTATGGTGTTGCCCATGTCGCAGTCGTAAACCACACCGAGCGGCGGCTTGCCCTGTTGAAACTGCATCCCGAACCCCCAGGATTATGATACTCTTGCAAACAGAAAACAGGAGGGCGCACGATGTTTGTCGAGCGAAAGAATATTCCCCGCCGTACGATTTTGCGCGGTCTCGGCACGGCTGTCGCGCTTCCCTTTCTGGATGCCATGACCCCGGCCTTTGCGGCCAGCCAACTCCCGGGAAAAGCACCTGTACGCATGGCGTTTGTCTACGTGCCCAACGGCATCGACATGCGTTTCTGGAATCCGGCAACTGAGGGGAAACTGGGCGAACTGCCGCGCATCCTCAAACCCATGGAGCCGCTCAAAAACGACATGCTCCTGCTGGGTAACCTGACCCACAATACGGGGCGCGCCCTGCTGGACGGTGCGGGCGATCACGGCCGCTGCTGCGGTTCCTACCTCACCGGCATTCAAGTCAAGAAGAGCCTCACCGACATCAAAGCCGGCGTCTCTTGCGACCAACTGGTGGCCAACCAGATTGGCGAGAAAACCCGTTTCCCCTCGCTCGAACTGGGACTGGAAGATGCGCGCCAATCCGGCGATTGCGATTCCGGCTACTCTTGCGCCTACACGAACAACCTGGCATGGCGCAGCGAAACGCAGCCGCTGCCTCCGGTACTGGATCCGCGGGCGCTGTTCGAACGGCTCTTCGGTGATGGCGCGGTGCTGAGTCCCGAAGCGCGCGTGCGTCAGGCCAAATTCCGCCGCAGCATTCTGGACTTCGTCACCGAAGATACGCACAGTCTGGAAACCGGCCTCGGCCCCACCGACAAGCGGAAGCTGGACGAGTATCTCACGTCGATCCGCAGCGTCGAACTGCAACTGGAAAAGGCCGAGAAGGACAACAAGCAGATCGACCCGCACATGGAGAAGCCCTACGGCGTGCCGGCCGATTTCGCCGAGCATTTCAAGCTCATGAGCGACATGGCGACCATCGCATTTCAGGCCGACCTGACGCGCGTGATGACGTTCCTGGTGACGCACGAAGGCACCTCGCGGGCCTATCGCGAAATCGGAATTTCCGATGGCCATCATCCGCTGACGCATCATCGGAATCAGCCCGACCTGATGGAGAAAGTGGCGCAGATCAATAGCTACCACATGGTGCAATTTGCCGCGTGGATGCAGCGCATGAAGGCCACTAAGGAAGGCGACGGCAGCCTGTTGGACAACTGCATGATCGTGTACGGCGCGGGCCTCAGCGACGGCAACCGGCATCTGCACGAAGATTTGCCGACCATGATCGTGGGCCGCGGCGGCAACTTCATCAAGCCCGGCCGCCGCGTGGTCTACCGTCGCGAAACTCCCATGTGCAATCTGTTCCTGACGATGATGGATCGCATGGGCACGCGCATGGATCATTTTGGCGACGCCACCGGCCACCTGGAAGGCGTCGACCTCACGTAAAGGACGCTGGGTTACTCCTGCCGCAATGCGGACAGGGGATCGATTGCCGTGACTTGACGGGCCGGCACAAAGCATGCGACCGCCGCCACGGTGAGGAACAGCAGCGACACCGCGAGGAAGGTCAGCACGTCAGTGGGTTTGGTGTCGTACAGCATGGTGGAGAGCGCGCGCGCCAGCAGCGCCGCCCCGGCAATTCCAACCGCCGTGCCTATCAGCGCCAGAGCCAGTCCCTGCCGGACGACCATACCGACGATCGAGCTCCGTTCGGCGCCCAACGCCATCCGAATGCCGAGTTCGTGTGCCCGTTGCGTCACCGAAAGCGCCATCACCGCCGCAATTCCGCTGGAACTGATCAACAGCGCCAGCCCGGCGAAAATTCCGAGCAGAATGGTCATCACGCGCGGCGAGGCCATGGAGTCGTACTCCAGCTTTTCCATCGTTTCCACCTGATCTACGGCGATGTGGGGATCGATGGTATGAAATAACGAGCGCAGCATCGGAGTGACCGCCGACGGATCGAGCGACGTCCGCACGACCAATCGATTCGAGAATCCCGTCTGCTTCACCGGCTCGAAGACCTGATCGCCGGAAGGCCGGTCCAGTCCATAATCTTTTACGTCGGCGACAATTCCCACCACCTGCAACCACAGGTCGGAGCGCTCGAACTTGATCCGGCGGCCGATGGCGTCCTCGTTCGGCCAGCGGTGGCGGGCCAGCGATTGATTGATGATCGCTACCGGCATGCTGGCGCGGTCGTCATGATCGGTGAAAGCCCGGCCCTTCACCACGGCTTGGCCGATGGTATCGAAATACTCCGGCGTGATGGTGCGCAGCGCGCTCTGCGGTTTGGGCGCATCGGGCGGCACCGGGTGACCTTCCACCTGAAACTCATTGGCATTGGGCCCGTTCACGATGCCCGACGGGATCAGCGGAAAACCCGACGTAATAGCCGCCGATTGGACGCCCCCCAGCGCTTTCACCTTTCGCAGCACGGTGTCCAGCAGCAAGGGCAGATTGTTCTGATCGTACTGCGGGAAGCCCGGACTGAAGCGCAGCGTCACCACGTGATTCGGTTGAAAGCCGGGACTCACCTGCTGGAGTCTGGTAAAGCTGCGAACCATGAGGCCGGCCCCGATCAGCAGGACGAAGGACACGGCGACTTGAGCCACCACCAGAAGTCCGCGCAACCGGTGGCGCGAGCGGCTGCTGGTGACCCGGCCCCCGGCCTGTTTGAATGCATCGCTCACCCATTGGCCCGTGGAAACGGCCGGCGCCAGGCCGAACAGAACGCCGGTACCGAGCGACATCAGCATGGTGAACAGAAGCACAGGCCAATCCAAATGGACCTCCGCGGCGCGTGTGGTGAAGCGCTCGGCGAACTTCACCAGGACCGCCAAAGCGGCCGGCGCCAGCAGCAGTCCCAAGCCGCCGCCCACCAGCGAAAGCATCACACTCTCCGTCAGCAGTTGGCGGATCAAGCGGCCGCGGCTTGCCCCCAACGCGGCCCGCACCGCGAACTCCCGCTCCAGTTTGAGCACGCGCGCCAGCAGGAGATTCGCCACGTTCGCGCAGGCAATCAGCAGGACGAAACCGGCACCGCCCAGCAGCACCAGAAAGGCCGTGCGTCCACGCTGCGTCAACTCGGTCTGCAGGGGCGCCACCGCCATGGTGTAGCCGTATTTTTCCGGGTACACATCCGGGTTCGCCTTCTCCACCTGACTGGCAGCCACCGCCAGATCGGCCTGCGCTTTTTCCAGCGGCACGCCGGTTTTCAGGCGGGCGAATGCCGTCATCATGCGGCTGGTGCGGCTGGCTATGAACGCCGGACTGCTGCGTGTGGGGCACTGCGACGTGGGCATGTACACGTCCACTTCCGAGGGGTATTGCGGAATGGGCGGCAGCACGCCGAGCACTGTGTGCGGCCGGTTGTTCATCTGGAACACCTTGCCCACCACGTTCGGATCGCCGCTCTGGTGCGTCTGCCAGTATTTGTAACTGAGGATCAGCACTGCCGGCGCGTCTTTCACGTCATCGGCCGCCACAAACGTGCGGCCCAACAGCGGCTTCACGCCCAGCACATCGAAGAAATTCGCGGAGACCACCGCCGTTTCCACGCGCTCGGCCGTGTCCTGGCCAATCAGCAGGAAATTCATGGTGTGATGTTCCACAATGCCCGTCAGCGTGTGGTTGCGGTCGCAGTAGTCTTGGATTTCCTTCACCGAAAACACCATGTCATCGATGTGAGCCTGCTTGAGCTGCTGGTGCAGCACCACCAGCTGGCCGCCGTCGCGATAGGGCAGGGGGCGCAGCAGGACTCCGTAGACCAGGCTGAAAATCGCGGTGTTCGCGCCAATGCCGAGGGCCAGCGTGACCACCGCCGCTGCGCTGAAGCCGGGGTTCTTGAGCAGCACGCGGACACCGTAGCGGATGTCCTGGAGCAGCGCCTCCACGGCACGGCCTGCGCGGGCATCGCGGCAATCCTCTTTGAGCGGCTCGATGCCGCCCACGCTCAGTACTGCCAGCCGCCGGGCTTCCTGTTCGTCTATGCCGCGCGATCGATTGAGCTCGGTCTGCCGGTCCACGTGATAGCGCAGTTCGCGATCCAGCTCCCGCTCGTCCTTCGCGCGATGTGTCAAGAAACGAAAAATAGCCAGCAGTTTACGTCCCACGCTTCCTCCTACGCGCCCACAATGCGCGCTACCGCCCCTGAAAGGCGAATCCAATTCTCTTTCTCTTGCGCTAACTGGCGGCGGCCTAACTTAGTAAGTTCGTAGTACTTGGCCTGCCGGTTATTGTCCGATGTCTGCCACGATGCCGAGAGCCACCCTTGGTCTTCCAAGCGGTGGAGCGCCGGATAGAGCGACCCCTGGTTGACCTGCAGCACGTCTTCAGACACCTGCTGGATGCGCAGCGAAATGCCCCAGCCGTGCATCGGCTCCAGTTCCAGGGTCTTCAGAATCAAAAGATCCAGCGTGCCCTGTAGTAAGTCGCTTTTCGGTTTCGGCATGGTTCCGTTCTCACTTGTGTGGAGTAACTTGCGGAGTAACTTCGGCGGGAAGTTCGGCATGTGCGCTCCAGTCCT
>DASZMZ010000329.1:0-6909 GCA_035551455.1 Candidatus Sulfopaludibacter sp. | reverse complement strand
GCGACAATACGGAACCTCTCGACGGCCGTTTCATGGAGTTTGAAGGCGACCAGGCTTTGGCCGAACAGTGGCTGAATCAGTTCCGCTGGGACGAAGGTTTGTGGGTCCGGCTGCGGCTGTGTTTCAACCTGCCTTTTCGGGAGGAAGACGACGCCATCCTCCAGCTGACGGCTTCCCGGTTGGCGCGCGGGATTTGGAGAGCTCGCCGACCCGTGTGGATCGTTCTCCCGTTCTCGCAAGCGGCTGAGGAAGCGGCCGCCCCTTTTCCTCTCGACGAGCGACCGGCGCCGCGCCCGGCGGCTCCAGCCCCCATGATGGACCAGCCGGACTTTCCGGACGATGCCGACCTCTACGCCATCGCGCGCAGCCAGCGGCTCGCCGCGGAACTGGGAATCCCGTTCTGCGAAGAGTGCGCCAAAGCGGCCGCCGCCGGCCATTAGCCCATGACGCCCGACCACTACCAGCGCATCCTCAACACCATCTGGCCTGCCAGCATGTCGGCGCGCACCCTGGTATGCGCCATTGTGGATTCGGCGCGGGACGACCGCATCTACGGCGCAGTCGATTTCACCCGCATGCAGAAGGAGTGTCTCTATGCGGGCGACCTGCCGTGGCAGTTGCAGATGACCGCTCCGTATCTGGTGGAGCTTACACGCGACGACCGGCTCACTAAAATGCTGCTGCAGACCGGCTGGGGCGAAAGCTGGTGCAGTTACGTGCGCACGCAGACCGGCTTCAAGCAGTTGCGTCGCCACCTGCGCCAGTTTCTGCGAGTGCGCAGCGAGGACGGACAGCGCCTGGTGTTCCGCTATTACGATCCGCGAGTGCTCCGCGTGTACCTGCCGACCTGCCGTCCCGGCGAACTGGAGACGTTCTTCGGTCCTATTGAGAGCTTCATCACGGAGGGCGAGGATCCAGAGGAGATTCTGGAGTTTCAGAGGGACAAAATGGCGCCACACATTGCGGCGACTAGTACCCCCCCTGTATAATCGTGCCAAATGCTTGTGCGGATGCTGTTTGGCGGAATTGTGGCACTTCTTACAATTCCAGCGGTGAAAGCCGCGAACCCCGGGTTGGACCAGCAGTTTTCCCATACGATTCGGCCCTTCGTCGAGAAGTACTGTGTGGGCTGTCATAGCGGCCAAACTCCGGCCGCGCAATTCGATTTGAAATCCTATACGTCGGTGGACAGCGTGGTCCGCGACCATTCCCGCTGGGCCCTGGTGATCGATAAGCTGTCGGCCAAACAGATGCCGCCGGCCGGGCTGCCGCAGCCTCCCGAAGAGGCTCGCCAGCAGGTGATCGCGTGGATCAAGACCATGCGGGCCAACGAAGCGCGCCGCAATGCGGGCGACCCGGGACAGGTGCTGGCGCGCCGCCTGAGCAACGCCGAGTACAACTACACCATTCGCGATCTGACCGGTGTGGATCTGCAACCCACGCGCGAATTTCCGGTGGACCCGGCCAATCCCTCGGGCTTCGACAACTCCGGCGAATCGCTCACCATGTCGCCGGCGCTGTTGAACAAGTATTTGCAGGCCGCCCGCGAAGTGGGCGACCACATGGTGCTCACGCCAGACGGCTTCGCTTTCGCGCCTTACCCGATGCTGGTGGAGACCGATCGGGACAAATATTCGATTCAGCGGATCGTGGATTTCTATTTGCGCCAGCCCACCGATTATGCCGACTACTTTCAGGCCGCGTGGCGTTATAAGCACCGCGCCGCACTCGGCAAGCCCGGCGCCACGCTGGCGGCTATCGCTGCGGAATCGAAAGTAAGTCCCAAGTACCTACCGCTGGTCTGGCAGATTCTGGAAGAGAAACCCGAAGTCGCCAAAGAAGAAGTAGGGCCGGTAGCCAAACTGCAAGCGATGTGGCGCGCTCTTCCGGCGCCCGCCGGTAAGCAGGCCGAAGCGCCCCGCGCCGAATGCGTGGAGATGCGCGATTTCGTGGTGCGCATCCGCAACCACACGGCCATGCAGTTCGCCGCGCCGGTGGTGCGAGGACTGCCCGCCGGATCGCAGCCCCTGATGAATTGGAAGTACCGCCAGTTCAACTCCCATCGCCGCGATTTTGACCGCGCCGCGCTGCGCAACGATACCGATCCGCCGCCCGTGGTGCCGCTCATCCCGCGCTTCCCGGGTCTGCATCAGGAGGCCGCGCCGCATTGGGCCGCGGTTTCCGCAAAGGCGCGAGCCGGCGACCCCGACCTGGTGGTCCCCGCCGCCGAACGCGCCCGCTACGAAGAGGCCTTCGCCAAACTGGCCCACGTTTTCCCGGACACCTTTTATGTGAAGGAGCGCGGCCGCTACTTCCCGGACGATTCCGAAGACAAAGGCCGCCTGCTGAGCGCCGGGTACCACAACGTGATGGGCTACTGGCGCGACGATACGCCGCTGATGGAATTGATTCTCGACGAGAAGGGGCAGCAGGAATTGAACCGCCTCTGGGACGAGTTCGATTTCATTGCCGAGCATACCTCGCGCACCTGGGATCAGTACTACTTCAATCAGAGCGGTGAAGTGGACGGCCACGGCGCCGAGAGCGGCCGCGAGCGTCCGCTGGATAAACCCGTCAACGATTCCTCCGTCATTTTCGGACTGCGCGACGACTATGTGAAGAAGGCCGAAACGGCGCATAATCCAGTGGCCGTGGAAGCGATCAAGGTCAACTTCCAGTGGATTAACGACACGCTCCGCCGGCTGGAAAAGATGCACGCCGATGCCGAGCCGCTGCAGGTGGAAGCGCTGCTGAAGTTCACCGCCCGGGCTTACCGGCGTCCGCTGGCGAAGGCCGAGCGCGACGACATGCTGGCGTACTATCACGAACTGCGCACCAAGGGCGGACTGAGCCACGAAGACGCGATTCGCGACTCGATTGTCACCGTGCTGATGTCGCCCGACTTCTGTTATCGCATCGACCTGCACGATGGCGGTACGGCCTCGGGGTCCACCGGGGTGCATCCTCTCTCCGGCATCGAACTGGCCAGCCGGTTGAGCTATTTCCTGTGGTCCAGCATGCCCGATCAGGAACTGCTGTCGCATGCCGCGTCCGGCGATCTGCTGAAGAACGACGTGCTGATCGGGCAGGCGCGCCGGATGATGAAGGACGAAAAGATCCGCGGCCTCGCCGTGGAGTTCGGGGGCAACTGGCTGGACTTCCGCCATTTCGAGCAGATCAATTCGGTGGATCGCGAACGGTTCCCCAGCTTCAATGGCGACCTCCGCGAGGCCATGTTCGAAGAACCGGTACACTTCCTGGTGGACGCGTTCCGCAACGACCGCTCCGTGCTCGATCTCATTTACGGCAACTACACCTTCGTCAATCCGGTGCTGGCCAAGCACTACGGCATGCCTGAAGTGAAGGGCGGCAACGATACGTGGGTGCGGGTGGACGACGCGGCGCAATATCACCGCGGCGGTCTGCTGCCCATGGCGGCCTTCCTGACGCAGAATTCCCCAGGGTTGCGCACGAGTCCGGTGAAGCGCGGCAACTGGGTGGTGAAACGGATTCTGGGCGAAGTGATTCCGCCGCCTCCGCCGGTGGTGCCGGAACTGCCGCACGACGAAGCCAAATCCGAATTGCCCGTCCGCGCCATGCTGGCGAAGCATCGCGAAGTGCCGATGTGCGCCGCCTGCCACGCGCGCTTCGACGATTACGGTCTGGCCTTTGAAAGTTACGGACCGGTGGGCGAGGCTCGCACACAGGATCTTGCGGGGCGTCCGGTGGACACCAAAGTCTCCTTCCCCGGCGGATTCACGGGGGCGGGCTACGAAGCGATCGAATCCTACATCCGCCAAAAACGCCAGCAGGAATACCTGGAAAACTTGAGCCGCAAACTGCTGGCATACGCGCTCAACCGTTCTCTTCTGCTCTCTGACGAGATCACCGTCCAGCAACTGCAAACCAGGCTGGCGGCGAATGGCGACCGGTTTGCGACCCTCGTGGAGACAATCGTCACGAGCCCACAGTTCAGGAACAAAAGGTGAAACCGATGTCCAAGTCCAAACAGAAATCCGCCCGCCTGATCACGCGCCGCACCGTGCTGCGCGGCGCAGGAGTGACCATGGCCCTGCCGTGGCTGCCCTCGCTTTCGGCGTTCGCCGACACGGTAAAGCCGGAGGTCTTCCCCAAGCGGCTGGCCATTCTGTTTATGGGTACCGGCATTAATGAGAATCATTGGAGCGCCGAAGGTTCGGGCGCGGACATGAAGCTCAGCAAGACGCTCGCCGTACTGGAGCCGATCAAGCAGAAGATCAACGTGATCGACGGGCTGTTTCAGAAGGCGGCCACCGGCCAGGGCATCCATCCGGCGCAGACCGGCGCGCTGCTCTCCGGCGCGCACATTCAGAAGGGCGCCATCATCCACGCCGGCATCACCTTCGACCAATTGATCGCCAACACCATCGGGCAGGACAATCCGCAAGCCAGTATCGTGCTGGCGTGCGAGCAGCCGATGACGGGCTATCACGAGACCAATTTTTCGCTGGCCTACAGTTCGCACATCTCGTGGCAGACTCCGGATTCGCCGGTGCCGGTGGAAGTTTACCCGTCGCTGGCCTTCGACAATCTCTTTGAGAATCGCGGCAGTCTGCGCAATCTGAGCATCCTGGACCGGGTGCGCGACCGGGCTCAGGCGCTCAGCACGAAGATCAGTTCGACCGACAAGACCAAGCTCGACGAGTACCTCACGAGTGTGCGCGAAGTGGAGAAGCGCGTGGATAGCATGCGCAAGACGAAGACGGTGGCCGACGATGCGGCCAAGGGGAAGAATCGTCCGGCCTTCACCATGGAGCGGCCGGCCAACGGTCTGCCCGAAGACCTCCGCGACCATGCCCGCCTGATGTGCGACATCATCGCCATCGCTTTCCAGACGGACCGGACGCGCGTGGCGTCGCTGCTGCTGGCGCGCGACCTTTCGGCCATGTACTATCCCTTCCTGGAGGTTAAGGACGGCCACCATGCGGCCTCGCACGACAATCTCTCGGACGGCTATGAACGCATCGCGCGCTTCCATCTGAGTCAACTGGCGTATCTGGCGACGAAACTCGACAGCATGCCGGAGGGGAATGGCACGGTGCTGGATAACTCTTGCGTGATGTGGCTGTCGAATATGTGGGCCGGCCGGAAGCACGACAATTTCCGTCTGCCGCTGGTGCTGGCGGGCGGTCTGGGCGGGACGCTGGAGACTGGACGCACGCTGAACTACGTGGGGCAGTCCGAAGACAAGCGCAAGATGTGCAGCCTGTTCCTTTCGATCATGGACCGGATGGGAGTGAAGCAGGATCGCTTCGGCGACGCCGACACCCGGCTGGAACGGATATAGTTAGCGGAGAAAAAAAACAAGGTCGAAAAACCTCCTCACCGCGGAGGCGCGGAGGCGCGGAGGAAGACGCGGAGAGCGGGTCGAAAAACCGGCTGGACATCCGGCGAAGCGCAGCGGCCCAGGCGTTTTTCATGAATTTTGGCGGGCCGCAGGCCCATCCCCAACAGACGACGAAAGGCGATCGTCTGTCCTACTGTGAGCTTTCCGCACGAATGCGTGACGCGGCGGCTCGATAGTTGGTAAGGTCGATCTTGCGCCCGGATGGGCGCAAGGGGGAACTACGATGGGCAGAGCGGCGCCTGATATACCCGATGGGATGCGCGAGCTCCACGGGCGCTTCACACGATGGCGGAAGTCCCATACCGGGCGGCTGCCGATTCCAGATCCATTGTGGGCCGGGCGGGGAACTCGGAGACCGCACGCTCCCGTGTGGCAGAAAGTGAGTCAAGTTAATCCTCATCAACGCTCCGGGAATCTGGGGCGTCTCTCCTCCAGGAGGAGAACACGTGCATCGAGCCATCCGTGAAGCGGGGTTGGTCCTGGCGGTGGGGATCTGCCTGGGGCAGGTCGCCCCTCGGCCCCAAGCGTTTGAGGTGGCCGCCGTGAAGGCCCACGACGGGCCGCTCAACGCCATGTACACCTTTTCTTCTTCGGGTCCGCGCGCCACGTACCAGGGGTACACCGTCGCGTACCTGATCATGGAGGCGTTTAAGCTGAAGGGATATCAGGTTTCCATAGGCCCTTCTCCGCCCGATTGGTATACCTCCGTCTATTACGACATCTTTGCCAAAGCTGAGGGCGATGCCCCCCTGAGTCGCGACGATTTCCGGCCCATGATGAAGAGCCTGCTGGCTGAACGGTTCCACCTTCGATTCCATCGGGAACAGAAAGAGATGCCGGTTTACGCACTGGTGGTGGGCAAGAACGGGCCTAAGTTCAAGGAGAGCGCGCCCGACGCTGGCTTTCATGCGAACCACGGCGTCAACGGCCGGCTGCAGAACCTGGTGGCCACCAAATTCACGATGGATATGCTGGCCGACGATATTGGCGTCGACCGGCCTGTGGTGGATCGGACCGGCCTGAGAGGGCAATACGACATCCGACTGGAGGCGACGCCCGAATTCCGGATCACCAATAATTCCGCTCCCGGCGATATCAGCATTTTCGACGCACTCCAGGATCAGTTAGGGCTCAAATTGCAGCCGCAAAAAGCGCCGGTCGAGGTGTTTGTGGTTGACCACGCGGAAAAACCTTCCGTGAATTGACAACCGCGCGCGTCGATTAGCTACCACGCGTCGTTCGGCGCAGCACCAGTTCTAAAGTGCACGGGTATTTTCCCCCACGAGCAATCGGGCACGAGGCTAGCCTACGCAGGCTTACCGAAAGGACACTGTCCTACTTAGGTGGCAAAGGGCCAAACTCCAGGGCCGAGCTTTGCTCGGCTCTGGAGTTTGGACATTTTCGGGCATTGACAAAGGACGTCAAAAATGTTTCACTTGCCGTAGTGAAACACAAAGACGCTGTACGGCGTCGCGACAAACTGGCCGCCAACCTTCCGACTGCTGAGCTGTTGCGCGGATCTT
>DASZMZ010000328.1:0-30096 GCA_035551455.1 Candidatus Sulfopaludibacter sp. | reverse complement strand
AAGATCCGCGCAACAGCTCAGCAGTCGGAAGGTTGGCGGCCAGTTTGTCGCGACGCCGTACAGCGTCTTTGTGTTTCACTACGGCAAGTGAAACATTTTTGACGTCCTTTGTCAATGCCCGAAAATGTCCAAACTCCAGAGGCGAGCAGAGCTCGCCTAAGCCGAGCTCCGCTCGGCTGGACAGACGGCAAAAGGCGACCGTCTATCCTACTTACTTGGCAAAGGGCCAATCTCCAGAGGCCTCCCCGCCTGCAGTTACCGGCGTTTATCGGCGTGAATCGGCGGCCCCTCTTTTTCCGGCCCCCGCAGTTTGGCCCTTCGCCACGATCGGCTTGCCTCGCCTACTGCTTCTTCGCGGCCGGCGCAGCCACGCCGTTTACCTTAGCCTTCAAAGCGGCCCACTTCGCCATCACCGCCGTATAGGCAGCTCCCTCCTGCGTGCAGGCCTGCAATTCCGCCGCTGTCGGAGCCATTTCGGCCGACTGCATAGGCTGGACCGACGCCACCAGTTGTGCGCCGATGTTGGCCAGCGTCGCCGGAGCCGGAGGTTCCGCCGGAGCTCCACGTCCACCGCGTCCGCCGCCGCCGCCCCCGCCCGCAGCCTGCTCCGGAGCGATCTCCGTAAGCTGTTTGACCAGAGCGTCGTTGGCGGCCGATTGCGGACGGGCCTTCACCTTGGCCAGCAACTCGCGCGCATCCTGATAAGCCGCCGCGCCAGTTCGTGCCCGATCTTCGGCCTGCGTCGTCAGAGTGAAAATCTGCTGGACTTCCGGCGTCACCTTCACGCGAGGATCCATCTTGACCACGATGGGCTGCGTCACGCTCTTGCCGTCCGCCGTCAGCCGCACCGTATAGGTGCCCGGAGCCACCCACGGCGAATTCACGCCCGGGTACGTGCGATGCGGAACGGCAGCGCTGCCGCCACCGCCGCGTCCGCCACCACCGCCGCCCGGCAGCGGATCGTAATGCATGTCCCACGTGAAGCGGTGCATGCCGGCCGACGTCTTCACCCAATCCGGAATGCCCACCCAGTAGAGCGGCAAAGCGCAATCGGGACCTGTCGGATTCTGCTGGCACATCTTGTTGTACGCCGCCACGTCGGTGACGGGATTGGGATTGCGCGGCTGATCGTTGCTGGTATAGGAGCGGATCACCTTGCCGGCCGTATTCAGGATCTCCACCTTCACCTCGCCGCTCACAGCGGACGGAAGGAAGTAGTCCAGAATGGCGCCCGCCGGCGGATTCTCACCCGCCTGCAGTTCGGGCGGCCACGGTGTGGGGTCGTTGGTGCCGAAGCGGATCCGAATCGCGGTCGCCGGCTTGAAAAGGTAAGCGCTGGACGCCGCCGCCGCTTCGGCAGCCTGACGCAGTGGAGTCACGTCGTCCAGAATCCAGAAGCCGCGGCCGTGCGTGCCGGCTACCAGGTCGGAGCACATGCACTTTTCATCGTCCTTCACTTCGATGTCGCGCACCGAAATGGCGGGCATATTCAGCCGCAGGGAATGCCAGTTGTCGCCATCGTCGAACGACACCCAAACCTGCGTATCGGTGGCTGCGTAGAGCAGCCCCTTCTTGCGCGGGTCCTCGCGAATCGAGTTGGCGACGGCGCCCCCGGCGATTCCGTTGTTGATCTCGGTCCACGTCTTGCCGCCGTCGTGCGTGCGCCAGAAGTGCGGATTCATATCGTCCAGCCGCAGCGTGTTGGCAGCCGCATAAGCGGTCTTCGTGTCGAAGTGGCCGGCATCCATATTGAAGATGCGCTCCCAGGCCTTGATCTGCGGAGGCGTCACGTTGTTCCACTTCGCGCCGCCATCGGTGGTCACCTGAATCAGGCCGTCGCCCGTGCCTGCCCACAGTACGTTGACGTCGAGCGGCGAGGGCGCCAGCGCGGTCACCGAGCCCATCGGCGCAGCCGTCACCGTGGACGCATACTTCCCGGCGTTCGACGGAGTTTCCCAGGTCTGTCGCGTCAGGTCGCCGCTGATCGCGGTCCAGCTATGGCCGCCGTTGACGGTCTTCCAGACCCCCGCCGTGGCGTAGTAAAGTACGTTGGGATCTTTGGACGACCACTCCAGAGGCTGCGTACGCACCGTGCGCGCGGGCGGTTCGTTAGTCGGCGCTGCCGCTCCACCGCGTCCGGCGCGTCCGCCGCGTCCACCGCCCGGTCCGACGTTGGTCTTCTGCGACGTACGCCGGTCGTAGACCGTCACTTTGCCGCCGTACACCAGGTCGGGATTCTTCGGATCGGGAGCCGCCTCGCCGTATTCTTCGATGCCCACGGGATGCCAGTCGTGGAAGGTGATTTCTCCGTCCATCCCGCGGCTATCCACGCAGGCCGAACCGGAATCCTGCTGACCGCCGCAGAGGCGATACGGGAAGGCGTTGTCGGCGGTCACGTGATACATTGCCGCCGTCGGCTGCGTGTACCAGTTGCTCCACGATACGCCGCGATTGGCCGAGATCACCGCGCCCTGATCGGCCACCAGGATGATGATGTTGGGATTGATCGGGTTGACCCAGCTCTTCTGATAATCGTCGCCGCCCGGAGCGCCGCGAATGGCCGACCAGGTCACGCCGCCATCCTCGGTCCGCCAGAATACGGTGGAGCAACTGTAGACCACATTCTCGTTCTTCGGGTCTACCGTGATGGTCGGCAGGTCGCCGCCGCCGATGCGGCCAAGCGGCCGCGGGTCCGGCGGATTCGCCGCCAGCGCCCAATGTTCACCGGCGTCGGTGCTCTTATAGAGGCCCACCGAGCCTCCGCCGCCGCGTCCACCCCGGCCGCCGCCCCGTCCGGCTGCTGCCGCTGGTCCGCCCGTCGATGCCACGGTGGCGTAAATGATCTTCGGATTGCTCGGCGCTACCGCCAGGTTGGCCTGCCCGAAGCCCGTCGGCAGTCCCGTGGTCAGTTGCTTCCAGTGTGAGCCGCCGTCGGTCGATTTGAAGATCCCGCCGTCGGAGCCGGCGAAAGCGCCGTTCTCGTAGAAGCCCTGCTGCTGCTGCCAGAGCGCGCCGTACACGATGTTCGGGTCGCTCGGATCGATGCGTACGTCGTCACCGCTGGTGTACTCATCCTTATATAGGACCTTCTCAAAGGAGGCGCCGCCATCGGTGGAGCGGTAAATGCCGCGCTCCGCGTTCGGCCCGTAGGGATGTCCCAGCGCCGCCACAAACAGGCGATTCGGATTGCGCGGGTCCACGTCGATGTTGGCGATCATCTGCGTTTCGCGCAGCCCCAGGTGGGTCCACGTCTTGCCCGCGTCGGTGGATTTGTACATGCCGTCGCCGGTCGCCAGGTCCGGGCGGATGATGCCCGCGCCCGTCCCTACGTAGATGACGTCGGGATTGGACGGAGCTACCGCGATTGCGCCGATGGAGCCGGTGGACTCTCTGTCGAACAGTGGATGCCAGGTCGAACCGTAATCGGTAGACCGCCAGACGCCGCCGTTATCGAAACCGGCATAAGCCACATTCGGCTGACTGGCGACTCCGGCCACCGCACGAGCGCGGCCCGCACGCGGCGGCCCAATGGCGCGCCAGTGCATTTCGGAAAATAAGCGGCCGTCCAAAGATTGGGCCGGCGAGAAGGGAGCAAGTATGACCAGCGAGAAACCGAGCAGCGTCGTACGAAACAAGTGTCAAACCTCCTGAATCCATCGAGTGTATACGATTCGGAGGGAGGGACGGTAACGTCAGCTTTCCAGTTGGGCGGCGAGTTGCAGCAGGGTGTCGGCCAGGGCGCGAGCGGCGTCGGCCTGCAGGTCCACCCGAACGGTAAACTTACCGCTCAGCTTTCCCGTTTCGGTGACCTGCATTTTCAAGTGGACGCGGCGGCCGAAGAGAGGAGACTCGGACATGGCCCCGTCGATGGATTCGAGTTCCAGGACCCGGCCCGAGTACGTCGGAAGGTCGGGGATGGCGTCACGCAGTTCGCGCGGAAAGGTAATGGTGTTTCCCTTGTAACTCAGCCGCCGTTTTGCAGGCACGCCCTTGCGAGTGATCTCTGTGCTCATCAAGCGCTCCTAGTATATCTATACTATTGTGGTGACTCGATCCTTCTCTGTACAATCCCCGATAGTCTCATGAGGCGGGTTTCCACGAGGGTGTGCGGGTTGGGTCTGCTCGTGCTCGGCGCGTTCTTAATATGGGCGGCCGAAGTGCCCGCCGTTTCTCCGGTGCTCGCGCGACATCGCAATCTGGGCAAGGCCTTCTACGAGAATCCCACCACCCAGGCCGAGGCCGTCGTGGAGTTCAAAAAGGCGCTGGATCTGGCGCCCACTTCCGTTCGCGAGAAGCTGAATTACGGGCTCGCCCTGCTGCGCGCCGGCCGCCAGCCTGAAGGCGTCGCGCAACTCAAGGAAGTCCAGCGGCGAGATCCCAAACTGCCGCACACCTGGTTCAATTTAGGGATCTACTACAAGCGTACCGGCGACGCCGACGCCGCTGTGGCGCAGTTCGAGCACATGCTCCAACTGACGCCCGATGAACCGATTCCCCACTACCAGCTCGGCACCCTATACAAGTTGCAGGGCCGTACGGACGACGCGCGCGCCCAGTTCGAACTGGCGGCGAAGCTCGACCCGCAACTGGCCGCGGCCCGCTTCCAGCTCTACAACCTCTATCGCCAGGAAGAGAAGACCGAAGACGCGGCGCGCGCCCTCGCCGAGTTCCAGCGCCTCAAGAAGCAGGCTGAAGGCGCGGCCATTCCCGAGGACGTCGACTGGTGTACCTACGCCGAGATCTACGATCCGCCCGAGCCCTCTCCCAAACTGCCCGCCGCGCCGCCCACCTACGAAGATCACACCCTGGACGCCGCGGCCACTGGCATTCTGGCCCTCGATACCGCGGGCGATGGACGCACCGATCTCCTGGCCTGGGGCACTGGAGGCATCGCACTCTACCGTCATGGCGTGGAGCCTGTGGCGGATTCGGGACTTCAGGGCTTGACCGGTGTCCTCTCCGTGGCGGCTGGCGATTTCAATAACGACGGCTTCATGGATCTCTGCGTGGTCACCGAGTCCGGCGCGGCCTTGTATGCCAATCAGAAAGGCCATTTCCACCGCCTCGAGGCCAACCTGCCCCGCCGGCGATTCGAGCGCGCCGTCTGGATCGACTACGATCACGATTACGATCTCGACCTGATTCTGCTGGGCGACGCGCCCTTGCTCCTGCGCAACGAGGGCGCGGCCGGGTTCGCCGACCGGACGGCGGATTTTCCCTTCGTCCAGGCGTCTGCCATCGCCGCGCAGAAGCTGCGCGTCGTGCCGGACAGCAAGGCATTCGACCTCGCCGTCTTCTACCGCGATCATGCGCCCGTCCTGTATCGCGATCAACTCGGCGGCCACTATACGGCTGAGCCTTTCGTGGGTGCTCCGCCGGCCGACTCACAAGTCGATGCCGACTTCGATAACGACGGCCGTTTGGATCGCGCCACTATCACCGGCGGCAAAGTCCACGTGGGGCTGAACCGCTCGCGCACCGCCGCGCACTGGATTCGCGTCCGCCTCCAGGGCATCAAGAGCCTCAAGCTCGCGCAGGACGCGGAGGTGGAAATCAAGGCCGGCACGCTCTACCGCAAGGCTACTTACACCGGTGTCCCGCTGCTGTTCGATACGGGCGCGGCGCTGGCCGTGGACGTGGTCCGCATCACCTGGCCCAACGGCCTGATTCAGAACGAGACGCGCCAGGCCGCCAATCGCGCTTACACGTATCCGGAGTCGCAGAGGCTCTCCGGATCGTGCCCCATGATCTGGACGTGGAACGGCCGCGCCATCCAATTCATCACCGACGTCCTCGGAGTCGCGCCGCTCGGCGCGAGCGATGGCGAAGGTACCTACTTCCCGGTGGATCACGACGAGTACGTGTCTATCCCCGGCGCCGCGCTCTCCGCCGTCAACGGCCGCTACGACCTCCGCATCACCGAGGAGTTGAGCGAGGTGTCGTACCTGGATCAGGTCCAACTGCTGGCGGTGGACCATCCGTCCGGCACCGAGATTTTCACCAACGAAAAATTCAAAGGTCCGCCTTATCCCGAGTTCCGGCTCTTCGGTGTGCAGCGCCGCGTTTATCCGAAATCGGCGCGCGACGATGGCGGCCGCGACGTACTGCCGCGCCTGCTGGCGCGCGACCAGCAGTACCCCGACCAGTTTCCGCGCTCTGAACTCGGCGTCGCCGTGCCGCACACGCTGGAATTGGATTTCGGCAGCGCCGCGCCGGATGGCCGCGCTGTGCTGCTGCTCAACGGCTGGGTGGATTGGCCCGATGGCAGCACCTTCCGCGCCGCCGCGCAGGAAGTAAAGGGCGGCCTGGTGATGCCGTATCTGCAGATGCAGGACGCCGCCGGCCAGTGGAAGACCGTCAACGAGGATATGGGCATGCCCGCGGGCAAGCCGAAGACCATCGCCGTGGACCTTCACTTTCCGTCGGCCAGCCGCAAGCTGCGCATCGTGACGAACCTCTGCGTCTACTGGGACGAGATCTTCCTGAGCGAGGGCGCGTCCACGCCCCAGGTGCGGCAGCAGGAAGTGGCCCTGCTTTCCGCTGATCTGCACTTCCGCGGCTTCTCGCAGTCGCGCGTTCATCCCGAACGAAAGCAGCCCGACACCTTCTTCTACGACAGCGTTTCGCCGAGCTCTTACTGGAACCCTACCGAAGGCCTCTACACACGCTACGGCGACGTGCGCGAACTGCTGGGCGCGGTGGACGACCGGTTGACCATTCTCGGCTCGGGCGACGAGATCAAGCTGCAATTCTCCGCCAACCTGGCGCCGCTGCCCGCCGGGTGGACTCGCGATTATCTGCTGAAGGTGGATGGCTGGGCCAAGGATCGAGACCCCAACACCGCCTTCTCCACCAGCGTCGAACCCCTGCCGTTCCACGCTATGAGCCGCTATCCCTATTCTGCCGCCGAGCATTTCCCGGACGACGCCGCGCACCGGCAGTACCGTCGCGAGTACAACACGCGTCCCGCCCTGCGCCTCATCTGGCCGCTGGACTCGACTCAACGAGGCACGCGCTAGATGTTGTACCTGCTGCTGATCACGGTCCTCAACGCGGCCTATGTAGCGGCGGCGCCTTCGCCCACGGTCTTCTATATTGCGAACGTCGTGCTGCATCTCGCGCTCGGCGCGGCGTCGGTGGTCTGGCTGGTCTTCACCTATCGGCGCAGTCCGCGCGTGCTGCCTCTGGCCCTCGCCGGAGTGCTGGGCGTCTATCTGGTATTTGTCGGCGCCACCACCGACCATCGCGCCGTTCTGATCGCGCACATTCTGCTCGCCATCGCGGGACTCGCCGTCCTGATGCCGCGCTGGACTGCGCCGCTGCTCACTCTCGCGGTGCTCGCCCTCGCGCTGCGCTACGGCGGTCCGCCCATGCGCATCCGCAATCCGCGCACGCCTCCGCTCTCCATGAACGGAGAAGGCGCGGGGCCCAAATCTCCCTTCTGGCCGTCCTCCTCCAACACCAATACCGGCCGCACCATCCCGTCCGATTTCTTCATGGACTCCAAACTCTGCGGCGAATGTCATAAGGATATCTACGACCAGTGGAAGAGTTCGGTACACCACTTCGCATCGTTCAATAACAAGTTCTACCGCGCCACCATTCTCCATATGCAGGAACTGAGCGGCACCCAGGGCAGCAAGTGGTGCGCCGGCTGTCACGATCATGCCGTCTTCTTCAATGGCCGCTTCGACCGTCCCATGAAAGAGCAGGAGGATTCTCCCGAAGCGCAGAACGGCCTTGGCTGCATGAGCTGCCACTCCATCGTCCACGTGGGCAGCAGCATGGGCAATGGCGATTTCACCATCGAGTATCCGCCGCTGCACGAGATCGCTTCCAGTCGCAATCGCTACATCCGCAAGCTCGACGCGTTCTTGACGTACCTCAACCCCGAACCGCATCGCATGAGTTTCATGAAGCCCTTCATGCGGCAGGATTCGCCGGAGTATTGCGCCACGTGCCACAAGGTCCATCTGGATCAGCCGGTGAATCACTATCGCTGGCTTCGCGGCTTCAACGAATACGACAACTGGCAGGCCAGCGGCGTTTCGGGACAGGGTGCGCGGTCGTTCTACTATCCGCCCAAGTCCGCCACGTGCGCCGATTGCCACATGCCTCTGGTGGCCTCGCGAGACCCGGGCAATCGCGAGGGCAAGGTCCACTCGCATCGCTTCCCGGCGGCCAATACCGCCATCCCGTTCGTGAATCACGATGAGGAACAGTTGCGCCTCACCGAGCAGTTCCTGCAATCCGGCTTCATCACGGTGGATCTGTTCGCCGCCAGTCCCGTGGAGCCGGCCAAAGGCGGCGTGGAAATGAAGCGGCGCGCCGATGCTCCCGCCGCCGCATCCACCTTCGCGGTGGGCGAGGAGGCCGAACAGTCAGGGCCCGTGGTGCTGCGCGAAGTGGGCAAACTCGCCGCGCCCATCGATGCTCCCGGCGTCCGCTTTCAACCCGGCACGTCGGTGCGCGTGGATGCCGTGGTGCGTACGCGCAAGATCGGCCACTTCTTCCCGGCGGGCACGGTGGATGGGTACGACGTGTGGCTGGAATTCCAGGCGCGCGATGCTCGCGGACGCATTCTGGCCTGGAGCGGCAGCGTAGAGGACGGCGGCCGCGGACCCGTGGAGAAGGGCGCGCACTTCTACCGCTCCTACCAGTTGGATGGCGCGGGCAATCCCATCGACAAGCGCAATGCCTGGCAGACTCGCAGCGTTCTCTATGTCCGTCTGATACCGCCGGGAGCGGCCGATACCGTGCATTTCCGCGTGGATATCCCGAAGGATGCGGTGGGTCCGCTCACGCTCGAGACCAAGCTCAATTACCGCAAGTTCACCAGCTACTACACCAAGTTCGCCTACGCCGGAGTGGCGAAACCCGGGTCGGCGGGCGTCGATCACGATAGCCGCGAATATACGTTCGACAAAGCTCCGGTCCCCGATCTGCCCATCGTTACGCTGGCCCACGCGTCCGCCAAAATCGCGCTCGGTGAGCCGCACTGGCAGCCCGTGATTCGCAAACAGGATCGCGAGCGCTGGAACGATTGGGGCATCGGTCTGCTGCTGCAGGGCGACCTGAAAGGCGCGGAGTATGCCTTCCATCGTGTGACCGAGGCCGAGCCCGGCTACGCCGACGGCTGGTTGAATATCGGGCGCGCGCTGATTCAGGAAGGCGAGACCGATGCCGCGCGGCCGTTCGTGGAGAAGGCGCTGGCGTTGAGTCCCGGACTGGCGCGCGGCGAGTTTTTCCTGGCCATGGTGCAGAAGTCCGCTGGCGATTATGACGGCGCCATCCGCAGCCTGCAGGCCACCGCGCGCCAGTATCCGCGCGATCGCGTGACTACCAACCAACTGGGCCGCATCCTGTTTTTGCAGCGCCGGTATGCCGAAGCCGTTGCGGCGCTGGACAAGACGCTCGACGTGGACCCTGAGGACGTGCAGGCCCACTACAACCTGATGCTCTGCTATCGCGGTCTGGGTAAACTGGACCTGGCGGAGCGTGAGGAGAAGCTGTTTCTGCGCTTCAAGGCCGACGAAGCCTCGCAGTCGCTCACTGAGAAACCGAGACTTTTGAATCCCGAGGACAACAATGAGAGGCAGCCGATTCACGATCATATTTCTGGCCCTGTTGGCGGCCGCTCCAGCGCTCTTCCCGCTGCCGGCGGACAGTAGCGATCCGGGCGTCCGTTTCACGGATATCACGGACGCGGCAGGCATTCACTTCACGCACAATGCCGGCCGGTCCGGCAAGAAGTGGCTACCGGAAACGATGGGTCCGGGCTGCGCCTTCCTCGATTTCGACGGCGACGGCTGGCCCGACATTCTCATCGTGAACGGCAAGGACCTGGCGCCGCGCGGACGTCACACCACCGCCGTGCTCTATCACAACAATCACAACGGCACGTTTACGGACGTCACCAAAGGCAGCGGTCTCGATATCGATATTTACGGCGTCGGCGTGACGGTGGGCGATTACGATAACGATGGCCGCGACGACGTGTACCTCACCGCGCTGGGCGGCGACCACCTGTTCCACAACGAAGGCAACGGCCACTTCCGCGATGTGACGCACGACGCCGGAATCGCGAACGCCGCCTTCAGCACCGGCGCCGCCTGGTTGGATTACGATCGCGACGGCAAGCTCGATCTCTTCGTCGCCAACTATGTGCAGTGGACCCAGGCCGGTGATCTCTGGTGCTCACTGGACGGCGCTACGAAGAGCTACTGCACGCCGGAATCCTACAAGGGCACGCCCTCGCGGCTGTATCACAATCTGGGCGGGGGGAAATTTGAAGAGGTCGGCGAGAAGGCCGGAGTTGCCGACGCCACCAGCAAATCGCTCGGCATCGCAGTCTTCGATTACAACAACGACGGCTGGCCCGACATCTTCGTTTCCAATGACACGCAGCCCAACAAGCTGTATCGTAATCTGCAGAACGGCCGATTCAAAGAGGAAGGTCTCACGGCGGGCGTGGCTTTCGGTGAAGACGGTGTGGCGCGCGGCGCCATGGGAGTGGATGCCGCCGATTACGACCGGTCCGGCCGGCAGCATCTGATCGTGGGGAATTTCTCGAATCAGATGATGGGGCTGTATCACAACGAAGGCAACGGTCTGTTCGTGGATGAAGCGCCGAAATCCACGGTGGGCCGCGCCAGCCTGTTGAATCTCACGTTCGGCCTCTTCTTCTTCGACTACGATCTGGATGGCTACCCCGATATTCTGGCTGCCAACGGCCACATCGAAGAGCAGATCGCGCGCGTCCAGCCCAAGATTCAATACGCCGAGCTGCCGCTGCTGCTGCACAACGCCGGGCACGGCAAGTTCGATCAAGTGAACGCCTTCAGCAAGCCGCTGGTGGCGCGCGGCGCGGCCTATGCCGACATCGATCACGATGGCGACCTCGATGTCCTGGTGGCCACCAATAACGGGCCGGCCGTGCTCTATCGGAACGATGGCGGCAACCGCAATCACTGGCTGCAACTGAAGCTGGTGGGGACCAAGAGCAATCGCGACGGCATAGGCGCGGTGGCGCGCGTTACCAGCGCCGGAGGCACGCAGATGCAGATGGTGCACAGCGGCTCCAGCTATTGTTCGGCCAGCGACCTAGCCCTGACGTTCGGACTGGGCAAGGACGCCTCGGCCGCTTCCATCGAAATCACGTGGCCCAGCGGCGCGCGGCAGAAGCTGTCCAACGTCGCGGCCAATCAGCAGCTCACGGTCAAGGAACAATGAACACCCTGCTCCAACTCTCTGGTGTGGCGCAGGCGCGCCTCGTCCGCGACGGCCAGATCTCCTCGTCCGAACTCGTGGAAACGCACCTGGCGCGCATCGCCGAAATCAATGGCGGCCTCAATGCCGTGGTGGAACTACTGGCGGATTCGGCCCGCGCGGCCTCCCGTGCCGCCGATGAGCGCCGGTCGCGCCGCGCGATGCTGGGTCCGCTGGATGGCGTGCCGTTTTCCATCAAGGACTCCATCGAATTGGCGGGCTCCCGCTGCAGCGCCGGGACTCTGGGGCTGCGGCAGGCGCCGAGGTCCACGCGCGACGCCACTCTGGTGGGACGCTTGCGCGGCGCCGGCGCCGTGCCCATCGCGCGCACCAATCTGCCGGACCTGCTGTTCGCTTTCGAGAGCGACAACCTGATCTACGGCCGCACCAACAATCCCTACGACCAGACGCGCACATCCGGTGGCTCGAGCGGCGGCGAAGCGGCGCTGATCGCGGCCTGCGGGTCGCCCATGGGATTGGGCAGCGACGCAGCGGGCAGTGTGCGGCTGCCTGCTCACTTCTGCGGCATCGCCTCTCTCAAGCCGACGTCCGGCCGCTTGGCCCGCACGGGACACGTCCCACCGTCGGGCGGCTGGCTGGAGACCGTGTGGCAGATCGGTCCCATGGCTCGCCGCGTGGAGGACCTCTGCGCCATGATGGCGATTCTCTCGGGACCTGATGGCGAGGACCATACGGTTGTGCCGATGCCGCTCGGCGATCCTCTCGAAATCGACGTCGATGGGCTGCGAATCGCCTGGTTCGACGATAACGGCATCGCCCCACCCACTCGCGAGACGGCCGCGCTGGTGCGGCGCGCCGCCGAGGCATTGGGCGCGCGGGAGCACCGGCCGCCCTGCATCGAAGAGAGCTACGATCTGGAAATGAAGCTGATCGGTCCCGATGGCGGTGACGGACTGCGCGATTACCTGGCGGCGACGGGCAGCCACCGGACGCACCCGCTGCTGGATGGCTGGTTGGCCAAACTGGAACCGTACCGCACCAATTTGGCAGGCTTCGGCCAGTATTGGGATTCGCTCTATCGCTTCCGCGCCGCGATGCATCGGTATTTGCAAAGCTACGACGCCGTGCTCTCGCCGGCGTGTGCCACTCCCGCTGTTCCGCACGGAACGTCCATCGAGGACGCGACCTTCCGCGGCTTCAGCTACACCATGACCTATAACGTGACGGGCTGGCCGGCGGCGGTGGTGCGCTGCGGTGAGAGTCCCGAGGGTCTGCCCATCAATCTGCAAATTGCCGCGCATCCGTGGAGGGAAGATGTGGCCCTGGCGGTGGCGCTGCGCCTGGAACAACTCTTTGGTGGTTGGCAAGCGCCGGTAGCCGTCGATACGGAGGTCCCGGTGCAAGGGTACTGAGATGTACACCGCTATTTCCCGCCGGCGATTCTTGGTGCTTACTATGGAAGATGGTCAATTTAGGTCTATGGGTGCGGCTGGAAGCCAAGCCCGGCAAAGAAAAGGAAGTGTCCGATTTTCTGAGCTCCGCCCTGCCTTTGGTCGAGGCCGAAGCAGCCACGGTCGCCTGGTTCGCCATTCGCATGTCTCCCTCCGTCTTCGGCATCTTCGACGCCTTCCCGGACGAGGAGGGCCGCAACGCGCACTTGGCGGGCCGCGTTGCGGACGCCCTGAAGTCCAAGGCCTCCGAGTTGCTGGCCAAACCTCCCAGCATCGAAAAGGTCGATGTGCTGGCCGCCAAACTGCCCGCCGGCTCTACCATGCGCGCGCCGTATTGACGGTAGCTAACGGCCCGTGGCAGAAATCGAAAAGGTCGCTTACTGACGTGCGCGGCTCCGCAAGGGAGCGAAATTCACCACGGGTTGACCGCTCCGTCAGCCGGCTCATCGCCGCATGAAGCGGACTCCAGCCTCTCCTACCATCGGCTTGCTCGCGGGGCTGGCAGTCATGCTCTCTGCCGTGGCCATTTACGCCGGCTACACCATCGTCCAACTGCACGGATTACGCCGCCTCCAATCGGAGACGATCGACCGCAACGATTCGCTGCTGCTCCTGCGCATTCAAAACGACTTGAACTCGGTGAACCTTGCCATGCGCGACATGCTGGATTCCACCGAGCCTTACCCGCTGACCGCCTGGCAGAGCCAGTTCGCGCGTCTGCGCACAGACCTGGACGACGCCCTGGCGCGCGAGGCCCAGATCCGTCCCGCTCCCGGAGCGGCCGATCAGAGACAGTATCTGGCCGCCCGCAGCACTGAATTCTGGGACGCGCTGGACCGTATTTTCGTACTGGCTCAGACCGACGAAGCCGAGGCGCGAACGCGTATCCGAATCTCCCTGCAGGCGCGGCAGGCGGCCCTCAGCACCGCGGTGGCGCGCCTGCTGGTGCAGAATTACGAAACGGAAAAAGATGCCGCGGCTGAGGCGCGCCGCATCTACGCTCGCGGTGAGCGCAACGTGTATCTCTTCCTGGCTGCAATCCTGATCGTCCTGCTGGCCACCGGACTCTACCTGGTGCAGTACAATCGCCGCATGTTCCAGCAGGTAGCCGCGCTTTCGGAGCGTCGCAGCGAACTGGCGCAACAGTTGATCGCCATGCAGGAAAACACGTTCCGCTCGATTTCCCGCGAACTGCACGACGAATTCGGCCAGATCCTCACGGCCATCGGGGCGATGCTGCAGCGAGCCGGACGGCGCGCGCCCGCTCTCGACGAGTCCCTGCGCACCGATCTGAAGGAGGTCCAGGAGATTGTCCAATCCACCCTCGACAAAGTGCGGACTCTCTCGCAGGCGCTGCATCCGGCGATGCTCGAAGAGGTGGGCTTCGAGGCCGCCCTGCGCCATCACCTGCAGGTTTTCGAAAAGCAGACCGGCCTCAAAATTTCGTACGAGCCGTCGGGCGGCACAGCCGTGCTGGATCAAGCTACTGGCAGCCATATGTACCGTGTACTGCAGGAGGCGCTGAACAACGTGGCTCGTCACTCGCAATCCGCTTCCGCCACGGTGCGCTTGCGGCAGACGCCTGGCTGCGTGGTGCTGGAAGTGGAAGATCGCGGCGTGGGCTTCGATGGGCCCGGCCAGACGCAGGGGATCGGACTGGTCTCGATGCGCGAGCGCGCCCTGTTGATGCACGGTGCGCTCGAATTCTTGAAAGCTGAAGGAGGAGGACTGCTGGTGCGGTTGACCGTGCCGCTCACGCCCCAGGAAATGCATGTCTGAACACAAAATTACCGTTCTGCTGGTGGACGACCATCAACTGGTTCGCCGCGGCTTCCGTCGCATGCTGGAAGACGAGCCCGACATTCAGGTAATCGGCGAGGCGGGCGACGGACAAGAGGCCGTCGACAAGGCACGCGAGTTAGCGCCCGCGGTAATCGTCATGGATTTCGCGCTTCCCGGAATGAATGGCGCTGCCGCCGCGCGTCAGGTTTTGAAGACCGCGCCGCAGACCGGCATCCTGATCCTGAGCATGCATGCGGAGCCGAATTACGTGCGCACTTGTCTCGAAGCTGGAGTGCGCGGATATCTTCTGAAGAACGCCGTCGATCTGGAACTGATCGACGCGGTGCGTAAAGTGGCCGCGGGCGAGCACGTGATGGATCCGCACCTGGAGCCCGTGTCCGAGGCCGCCGGCGAGGTTCCTGCATTGACGGCGCGCGAGCTGGAAGTGCTGCAATTCATCGTCAACGGAAAATCGAATCGCGAGATCGCGATCGTGCTGGGCCTGAGCGCCAACACGGTGGCCGTGCATCGCGCCAATCTGATGCAGACCCTGGACATCCACAATACGGCGGAACTGGTGGTGTACGCGATTCGCCACGGATTGGCGAGCATCACGTGAGGCGCCGCGATTTCCTGGTGGCAGCGGCGGCGGCTCTGCCAGTACGTGCGGCCGGTCCGGGCTTTCACATGGTGGACGTCACGGCGGCAGCGGCCCTTCATTTCGAGCACAACAGCGGCGCGTTCGGCGCCAAGTATCTGCCGGAAACGCTGGGTCCGGGCTGCGCTTTTCTGGATTACGATGGCGATGGCTGGCTGGACATTCTGCTGGTGAACGGCATGGATTGGCCCGGCCACACGCGCCGCCGCAGCACGCTGCAACTCTATCGCAACAATCGCAATGGAACGTTCACCGACGTGACCCAACAGGCCGGCCTCGCCGTGGAAATGTACGGCATGGGCGTGGCGGTGGGCGATTACAACAACGATGGTTTCCCGGACCTGCTGGTGACCGCGGTTGGTCAAAATCGGCTGTTTCAGAATAACGGCAAAGGCCGCTTCGTCGATGTGACGGAGAAGGCTGGTTTGGGCGGACGCCGGGCATTCAGCACCTCGGCGCTTTGGTTCGATTTCGATCGCGACGGTCATCTCGATCTGTTCGTCTGCAACTACGTCAAATGGACGCCGGAGCACGACGTCTTCTGTAGCGTGGACGGCAAGCGGAAGTCGTACTGCACGCCGGAGGCTTATGGGGGCGCTACCTGCTGGCTCTTCCGCAATCGCGGCGACGGCACGTTCGAAGATGTGACGGCGCGCAGCGGGATCTTCGACACGTCGTCCAAATCGTTGGGCGTAGCCATGCTGGACTACGATCGCGACGGCTGGCCCGACCTGGTGGTGGCCAACGATACCCAGCCCAACAAACTCTACCGCAATCGGCGCAACGGGACCTTCGAGGAGGCGGCGGTACATGCCGGCATCGCCTTCAGTGAAGACGGCAAGGCGCGCGCGGGGATGGGCATCGATACGGGCGATTTCGACCGGAGCGGCACGCAGTCCATCGCCATCACGAATTTCGATGGCGAGATGATCGCGCTTTACAAGCCGGGCGCCGGAGGAGTCTATCGGGATGTCGCGCCCGTCACGGGGATCGGTGCGGCGTCGCGAAACAGCCTGGGATTCGGCTGCCTGTTCTTCGACGCCGATTTGGACGGCAATCTCGACCTGTTCGCCGCCAACGGCCACATCGATGAGACGGCCCGCAATATTCGCGGACTGACCGGCTATGCGCAGGCGCCGCAGCTATTTGTGAACGGCGGCCGGGGACAGTTCCACGATGTGGCGCGGCAGGTGGGGGAAGGCTTCGCCGCGCCGAAGGTCGCTCGCGGTGCGGCGTTCGGCGATTTCGATAATGACGGCGATGTGGATCTCCTGGTCACCACCAATCACGGTCCGGCCTATCTCTACCGCAACGACGTGACGAACGGCAATCGCTCGGTGCGCGTGCGCCTCCGCGGCACGAAATCGAATCGCGACGGCATCGGCGCCATGGTCCGCCTCACGACCCCGGACGGCACGCAGTCGCGGATGGTGAAGAGCGGATCGAGCTATCTTTCCCAGTCGGAGCTGACGCAGACGTTCGGCATCGGGCGGCGCGATCGGGCGGACCGCTTAGTGATCGAATGGCCCAGCGGCCGCGTGGACGAGCATGGTCCGCTGAATTTTGGCGCCTATGTTTGCGAAGAGGGCAGCAAGCCGAGTCAAGAGCGCTTACTGCGGTAGGGCTTTTCCGCTGTCGGGAGCGCTCGTCTTCATCGCCAGCAGCAAATTCGACGGTGCTTTCGAGAAGCCGTAGCCAATGCGGAAGGCCAGCGGTTTGGCGTCGGTGGCATAAGCCTTGCGCAGGTCGGGCTGTTCCAGCCAGCGGAAACTGCCGTACGGACGGGAGTATCCGCCGTACAACTGCACGTGCCAGTTGCCGGCGAAGTACCGGTAAGGAATGCCCGAATCGTCCTGCAGGATCGCCTGGCTGCCGGCCAGCGTGGCATTGCGAATCATGGAGAACATGTCCTGATGGGTCATGTAGGATGTCGCTTTGAAATAGCTGGTGGCGTTTTTCAAACTGCTGAGATAAGCCTGAAACTGCGGATTGTTCTGCAAATGATCGTTGGCCAGATTCACCGAGAAGTAGAACATCTTGTGCACGGAGTGGTCGGCATCGCTGGTGTAATCGATCTCCACGCCTTTATCGTTGGCCTTTGTGGAGACTTCCGGGCCCCGGTCGATAATCTGGCCCTTGTCGCCGAACCTCACGTACCGGTAGCCCAAAATGGTGTGGCCGGTGCGTACCAGCAGATTGATGATGGGGGCGAAGAGGCCGTCGTTCACCTGACCGCGGAATTGCCGGTCCATCTCGCGGGTCACGAAAAAGCTCTTGTGGAGTTCGGAGGACACCGTATTCCGCACCGCCGCCAGCTTGGAATTTAGATCTCCCCGGCTGATCTGCTTCAAGGTGGGCAGCGTCCCGGGAGGCTCCAGGCCGACCATAACGTAGGCGGGGTTGGATGGGAAGAAAACCGTGAGCATCAGGGCGTCCGGTCCACTGAACGGATAGAACACCAGCGATTGGCGAATGGCGGGCGTGTTCAGTTCTCTGGCCTGGAACTCGCGCATGGCCGGCATGGTGCCCTTTTCGACCCCATCCCAGGCGTGGTCCATTTCACGACGGTGCAGTTTCCAGGCTTCGGTTTTTTCGAGATCGAGGAAGGGGCTGCCTTCGGCGCCGGGAAGTCCCGCGAGAAAGCGCGCTACGTCGTTGGCGTCGCGCGAATGGGGAACCGGATCGGCGTACCGATCGGAAGTTTCCGCCTTGACAGGTGAAGCACTCTTTACGGCAGTGCCGCAAGAGGGGAGAAGCAATGCCAGCAACAGGCTGCTTCCGAGAACTACAACTGATCTGTGGATATCGAGCGTCCTTTACTTCACAATATCAGAATTGCGAGCAAAACGCCGCCGAAAAACAGGGACAGGCTTTACGGCCTGCCCCTGGTCTTCTCTCTTAGTAGTGGCGGGCAACCGGACGCATGGGGGCGGAGAAGCGGTTGGGCGATTCGGCCCGTTCCGCCGGCCGTTCCAGGACTAGCGAGCGGAGGCCTGGCATGGAACTGGCGCGCTGCCCCTTTTCGCCGACCGGCAGTTGTCCGGTGGTCAAATTCTTCAGTCCGAACAGAGCCAGTTCGAAGCGGTCCTTCACGCCCACCTTCTGGAAGAGCCGGGAAAGGTATACCTTGACCGTGCCTTCGGAGATCATCAGGGTGGTGGCGATTTCCTTATTCTTGAGTCCCTGGGAAAGCAGGCTCACAAGCTGGCCCTCGCGCTGGGTCAACGCCACGCGGCGGGCGCACAGGAAGCTGTCGGTGAGGGCCTTCTCGAACCAGAGCTCGCCGGCCTGGACCTTCAATAGGCATTTCACCTGAAGGTCGGTCGGCAGCGTCTTGCGGAGGATTCCGCGCACGCCCAGCCCCATCGCCTGGAAAGCCAGCTCGGTCGAAATCGAATTGACCCAGAGGACGATTTTGGAATTCACCATGGCGTGTTTCATTTCGCTGAGCACGGCAAAGGTGACTTCCGAGGTCAAGTCCATGAGCACCAGGTCGGGAGCGCCGGGGCCTAACTGCTCCATGAGGTTGGCCACCGAGCCACAAGTCGGAAGAAGTTCAAAGCCTTCTACCTGCCGCAGTACCGCTTCCAGGCCTTTTGCCAGGATGGGTTCATCACTATAAAGAAGAATTCGCGTCATATTCTCCACCTTTTCAAAATGCAGTACATTCGCCCTGCCGAAGCAGACCTGAAAGCTTTTGTCTAGTAATGGCGGTACCGCTGAACTTTCTAAATTCTGCGACTATTTACTTCCGTTGTCAATAACAATTGACTGAATATTGCGGTAATTTCCTGGAATAATACCGGAATTTGTCTGCTAACCGGAGGTCCATTAGTTCAAATATATCGTTTGTTTTCTGCATGATAACCGTGTTTACCTATCTCTGAAAATATTTTTGAGAAAATTGCAATTAACCCAGATAATCAACGTTTATTAACCCTATCTGCATACGTCGGGGGTGTACTATTACTTTGAGCCGAACGGAGTACGCAGCATCGAAATCGGGGAAAAAGTTAACGATCCCAGAGACTCGATTTCTTGATAACCTTCGGCAGTGTCAAGGTATAGCCCTTTTACGATCTTGATAGTGCGACACATAGAGCGCTAAATTCGCCAATGTCACACCGAAGCCAATGAGAAACATTAACAGGCGAGAAAGTCCGCGCATCGAAATCAAACTCCGGTGTCATGTCACGTCGCCGGCTCTCTGGATGCGTAGTGCGATGTATACGGAAAATATTAGCCGCAGCGGACTTTTGATTGCCTGGCGGGGCGAAAACGCTCCACTTCCCGTGCCGGCCGTGGGCCAGATTATTACGGTGGAAGTAGAACTACCCGCGAATCATGGGTTTGGCCAGAAATGTATCCACGTCCAGGGCAACGTCATACGGGTGATCGATGCTGAACCGGATTGTCCCCGAATTGCTCTGCGTGTCAATTATATGGATTTCCGTGCTTTCCACGACCGGCTGCGTTCCTTTGAAAGTCTGCAGCCCGTGGCGAATTCCTGGATGGCGTAAGTAAGAATTATGGAAGCGAAGAACTCACAATTTACCGTGAAAATGCTGCCGTCGATGACGGACTTCGCTTTCCTCATGCCCATTTTCTTTCTGTTTGGGCGTATGAATGGCCTGAAGACCCTGTTGAGCGATTGCGACACGGGCTGGCACATCCGGACGGGTGAATGGATTCTGGCCCACCACGGCGTTCCGACGCACGACATCTTTTCTTATTCGAAGCCGGACGGCGCCTGGTACGCGTGGGAGTGGCTCACCGACATTCTCTGGGCCTTCCTGAACAGCCATGGCGGCCTGGCGACGGTGGCCACGCTCGGGATTCTGCTGATCGCGTTCACGTTTACTTTGTTATTTCGCCTGGTGCGCCGCAAGAGCAATGCGCTCGTCGCGATTGTCATTACGATGGTCGCGGCTGTAGCCTCCTCCGTGCACTGGTTGGCCCGGCCGCACCTGTTCACGCTGGTGTTCCTGGTCCTCTTTTATGGGGCGCTGGAGAATGTGCACGACGGTAAGACCCGCTTCCACGGGGTTCCCTACCTGGTGATTTTGCCGTTCGCCACGATTCTCTGGACCAACCTGCACGGCGGATTTTTCGTCGGCATCATCATGATCGGCACCTACGGTGTGGGTGAAGCCCTCAAGCTGATCTTCTCGCCGGACCTGGGCGATCAACGCACCGCGGTGCTGCGCCGCGCCGAACAGTATATGCTTTGCTCGCTCGCTTGTCTGGCTGCCAGCCTGGTGAATCCGTATACCTGGCATCTGCACAAGCACGTAGTGGAGTACCTGGCTGACCCGTACCAGTCGCAGCACATCATGGAGTTTTTGTCGGTGAGCTTCCACCACCCGCTGGCGATCTTCTTTGAAGGGATGCTGCTGCTGGGCGCTTTGGCGGCATTCTCGGGCATCTCCAAGGGCAGCTATACGGAACCGCTGCTGCTCCTGATGTGGGCGCATGCCGCGCTGCTCTCCACGCGCAACATTCCGATCTTTATGATTGTCGCGGCGCCGCAAGCTGCCGCCGTGGTGCAGCTCTGGCTGGAACGGCTTCCGGAACTCAACGTGGCCGAGTGGCTTCGCCGGGCCGGCCGCAAGTTCAACGTTGTGGCGGCCAGCATGACGGAAACCGATCAGATCGGCCGCTGGCATCCGATCAGTATGGCCGGGGCGTTGGGCGTGATCGCTCTGCTGTATGCTCCGCATCCGCCGGAGAAGTTCCGGCCCGAGTTCGACCCGAAGAGTTTCCCGGTCGCCGCCGTTCAGAAGCTGCACCTGGATCCTTCGCAGCGGATCTTCACTTTCGACCAGTGGGGCGACTACCTCATTTATCGCCTGTATCCGCAGACGAAGGTCTTCATGGATGGCCGTAGCGATTACTACGGCAGCGAATTTAACCAGAAGTATCTCGACGTAATTACCGTGAACTACGGCTGGGAGAAGACTCTCGCCCGGTTCGGCGTCGACACGATTTTAATGCCCCCGGGCTCTCCGCTTACCGGAGCGCTCAAGGAGTCCGCCCGCTGGCGCGTTGTCTATGACGACGGCGTCGCGGTGGTCTTCCGTTCGGCCGCCAAGGCGGCGGGCACAACGAATTCCGTCACCGCTGGTGATGGAAAAGGCCGTGATCGCGAGATCACGAAAACCGCGGAAAGTGATCGACGGATCACGGAAAACAAAACTAAGACTTAGGAGCGACACTACAATGACGTTTTTGCGTAACTTTTGGAATGAAGAACAGGGCCAGGATCTCATCGAGTACACCCTGCTCATGGCTTTCGTGGCTCTGGCTTCGGCCGCCCTGTTCCTGGGCGCCGGCGGCAGCATCAAGGGTATCTGGTCTGTCACCAACAGCCAGCTCGCGGCAGCCAATACCCAGGCCCAGTAGCTTTCTGGGTGAGGACATGCCGGTCTGGTTGCCATCAACTGCCGGCATGTCCCACCCGAGCCGTTCTGTACCCCGGCTCGGCTCCGTGCCGCAACGTGTAACAACATGGAAGAAAAATCGGAGGCGCGTTGCGGCGCTTTTACTACGGAGATCCGGCGGCGTCCGATTCAGGGCGCTGCTTTTGATGGCGTAATTTAAGGCCTTTGGCCAAGGGAACTGGGATGAATAAACGATTCGTGGGCGTCCTCCTCTTCGCGTTCTTGGTTGCATCGGGCGCCAGCCTCCTGCTCTACCGGCTGCTGATTAACCGCCCGCAGACCACCAAGGCCGCGGCTCCCGTGACTGCGCATGTCGTCCTGGCAACGAAAGACATCGAAATGGGAGCGATCTTGAAGGAAGAGGACGTCAAGCTCGAAGATTGGGCAGGCCCGGTGCCGCCCGGCGCCGTACTCAAGATCCAGGATCTGGTGGGGCGCGGCGTGAATACCAAGATTTTCGCGAGAGAACCGATTATTGAATCCCGGTTGTCCGCAAAGGGTGCGGGCGGCGGCCTGGCATCGATGATTCCGCCCGGAATGCGCGCGGTCGCGATTCCGGTTAACGAGGTTGTGGGAGTTGCCGGCTTCGTAGTCGCGGGAATGCGCGTGGATGTCCTGATCTCCGGCCAGACTCCCGGTTCGGATAGCAGCGTGGGTCCGGTGACCAAAACGATGCTGCAGAATCTGGAAGTGCTTTCCGCCGGACAGGAATTCAAGAAAGACGCCGAGGGAAAACCGGTGGCAGTCCCCGTCATCAATCTCCTGGTGACTCCCGACCAGGCCGAGCAACTCAGCCTGGCTTCGCGTCAAACCACCATTCAACTGGATCTTCGCAATCCGCTGGATCACGACGTCGCCAAGACTACCGGCACGGCGCTGGCCCGGCTGTTCGACGGTACAAAGGCGGCCAAGACCAACGATGTGGCAGGGTCCAGGCCAGCGCCCCGTCCTCGGGTTGCCTTTGCTCCGGTAAAACAAGTTTCGGCACAAGTTGTCGCGGCTCCGAAGAACGAGGCGCCCTTCGTGATGGAAATCATCTCGGGCACCAAAAAGGACCACGTCAACTTCGAAACCACCCCGGGGGGTAAATAAGTGTCACGCCTGAGTGAAATCGCGATCTTCGTCGGAATTGCCGCGTGCGGCAGTCTACTGACTCGCCTGCCTGCGCATGCCAACGAGGTCCGTCCGGCCGAGGTGACGGTCAAGACTGCCGATTCCAGTGTGAAGCAGCCTGACGCTACCCGAGCACAGGAAAAGCCGGCCGAACAGGCGCCCGCACCCGCCGGCGGCTTCACGGGCAAACTGATTGTCACCGTGGGTATGTCGATCACCATCGACAGTCCCTTGAACATCTCCCGCGTGTATATCGCCAACGGCGACCTGGCCGAAGCCGTGGCTATCAATCCCAAGGAAGTTCTGATTACCGGGAAGGTCCCCGGCATCACGACTCTGATGGTGTGGCAGCAGGGCGGCACCCGGCTCATGTATGAATTGACGGTGCGGCCCAGCCCGGTGAAACTGGATGCTGTCCGCCAGCAGGTGGCTCGCGATTTTCCTAATGACAACATCAATATCACCTGGGACAACGACACTGCCTTCGTTCGCGGGACGGTGAAAGACGTCACCTCCGCCGACCGTGTGATGGCAATGGTCACCACGCTGGGCAAGGCAATCAATCTGCTGCGTGTGAATATACCTGACGTGGAGCCGCAGATTCTATTGCGCGTGAAGTTCGCCGATGTGGACCGCAATGCATCCACGGATCTGGGCGTCAATCTCGCTACCGGGGCATTCAATCAATCGACGGGAATCACTACAGGCCAATTCGGCACCACGGGGATTGACTCGACCGGAAGCTTCAGTCTCTCCGATGCACTGAACGTCTTTCTTTTCCGAAAGGACATCAACCTGGGCGCGACCATCAAAGCGCTGCAGTCCAAGAATGTCCTCCAACTGCTCTCCGAACCGAACCTTTTGGCTATTAACGGTCAGACGGCCAGCTTTCTCTCCGGCGGCCAATTCCCGGTGCCCCTCGTACAGGGCAGCGCCTCGCTGGGCACGGTGACGATCGCATTCAAGGAATACGGCATCCGCCTGACATTCACCCCGAATATCACGCCGCGCGGCACCATTCGCCTGAAGGTCAGCCCCGAAGTCAGCTCGCTCGACTTCGCCAACGCGACACAGATTTCCGGCTTCACGGTGCCCGCTCTGTCCACCAGGAAAGTGGATACGGAAGTCGAACTGGAAAGCGGCCAGAGCTTCATTATCGCCGGCCTGCTGGATAATACCACCTCAGAGAACCTGAGCAAGATCCCTGGCTTGTCGAGCATACCGATTCTGGGGAAACTATTCCAGAGCCGGTCCACCAATAAGAAAAATACCGAACTGCTGGTGATTGTGACGCCCGAATTGGTGCGGCCGATCCCGGCCGGACAGAAAGTGACCGAGTTGCACCAGCCGATGCCCTTCCTGGAGCCCAACACGCCGGAAGGCGTGCGGACGCCGGGTATGGATAAGACCGGTCCGGTGCCCACGCATCCGCCGGCCGATTCGATGCCGCTGGAGCAGTTGCTGCAGGAGCGGCAGAAGATTCAACAGCCCGCAGTACAGAACCAATTGCCTCCCGCGCCGGCTCCTTCGATGCCGACGCTGGGCGCGCCCGGCGGTCCCACCGGAGTCATAAAATGATTCGCCATCGTGGAGACGCAGCATGTACCCGCTGACTATCGGGCTGGCAATCGAGAACCGTGACCTCTGGGAGCAGACCCAGGCGTGTCTGGCGGAACTTCCGTTCCGGATCATTGTCGAACACCAGGATATCGGTGACGTCAGCAATTTCCTGGACCGCCTGGAACGAATGCGGCCGGATGTCGTGCTGGTGGATATCAGCAATTGGAAAGAGCCGCTGGAAGGTCTGGTCGGGTCGATTCGCACTGCTATCGGCGATCCGATGATCATTGCGCTGAATACGGTGGCCGATTCCGACTCGATCCTTGCGTCGCTTCGGGCAGGTATTAACGAATACCTGTTTCCGCCGCTGCAGGAGCCCCTCAAGCGGGCGCTCGAAAAGCGCTCCGTGGAGCGCAGCCGCCGCCGTGATGGCGGGGCGAAGGCAGGTGGGAAGGCCTACGCCTTCTTCTCGGCTAAGGGTGGATGCGGCGCGACTACGCTCGTCACTCACGTGGCCGCTGAGTTGGGCCGCCAGAATCAAAAAGTTCTGCTGGCCGATCTGGATCTCGATACCGGCATGGTTGGTTTCATCACCAAGACTAAGGCCGTATATTCCATTCTGGACGCGGTCAATAACCTGCACCGCCTGGATCTTCACTACTGGAAAGCGCTAGTGTCTAACGGGATTCCCGGCGTGGAGATTGTCGCGTCACCGCTCGCGCTGGCTTCCAAACAGCAGCCGAAAGACGATCAGGTGCGCCACGTTCTGGCATTTGCCCGGCCGCACTACGACACCACCCTGGTGGACTTGGGACGGAGTCTCACCCGGATGGGAATGGCCGCCCTGGAAGAAATCGACGAAGCCTGCCTCGTCACCACGCTGGAAGTGCCAGCGTTGCATCAGGCCAAGCAGATTATCCAGACCCTGTTGGACAGCGGATTTGGGAAGAATCGAATCCGGCTCATCCTCAACCGGGCGCCGAAGCGGCTCGATATTACACCAGGCGAACTGGAACGGATGCTGGGAATTCCGATCTTCTGCATGATTCCCAACGATTACCCGGAACTGTACGAAACCTATGCCGAGGGCCGCATGCTGAACCGCACCTCCGAATTGGGCAAGCAGATCACCAGGCTCGCGCTCAAACTGGCCAACCTGGAAGAGGCCGCGGCAAACGGAAAGAAACGGTTCGCGTTCCTGGGAAAGTGAGCCCGGACGGGGCTGCGACTTCGCTGTCGCACACGCGCCGCGCCAGAATTCTGTGCTTGGGCTAAAAGGAAAAAACGATCATGGCTGCCATACTCGAATCGAATTCGCGGAGTGGTGACAACCGGGAAACCGGCTGGGTAAACCGGCTGTTCAACCGGGAAGGCTATACCCCGGAATACCAGGAACTGAAATTCACCCTGCATCGCAAGCTCCTGGACCGCATCAATCTGGAAGCGCTCTCGTCGATGGCGGGCGAACGCGTCCGGGCTGAGATTCGCGCCGCCGTCGCCAAACTGGTAGAGGAAGAGAAGACGCCTCTCAGCCTGGTGGAAAAAGACCGCGTCATTGAAGAAATTCTGGACGAGGTTTTCGGGCTGGGCCCGCTCGAACCGCTGCTGCAGGATCCCACGGTCAGCGATATTCTGGTGACCACGCCGCGCCTGGTCTATGTAGAACGCGGCGGCAAACTGTACCGGACTCCGGTGGAGTTCAAAGACGACGCCCACCTGCTGCGCATCATTGAAAAAGTAGTGTCCCGCGTGGGACGGCGCGTGGACGAATCTTCGCCGCTGGTGGATGCCCGCCTGCCCGATGGCTCTCGTGTCAATGCCGCCATCCCGCCGGTGGCTGTTGACGGCCCTCTGCTCTCCATTCGCCGGTTCGGCCGGCACGCCCTCAAAGGTGAGGATCTGGTGGCCAAGCTGGCGCTCACCGAGGGTATGCTGGAGTTGCTCAAAGGCTGCGTCAAGGCCCGGCTCAACATCATTGTCTGCGGCGGTACCGGTTCCGGTAAGACCACTCTCTTAAACGCGCTTTCGTCGTACATTCCCGAAGACGAGCGCATTGTCACCATCGAAGACGCCGCCGAATTGCGCTTGCAACAGACGCACGTGGCGCGCATGGAAACCCGTCCGGCCAACGTGGAAGGCACCGGCGCCATTCACATTCGACACTTGGTCATCAATGCTCTCCGTATGCGTCCCGACCGCATCATCGTCGGCGAAGTTCGATCGGATGAAGCGCTGGACATGTTGCAGGCGATGAACACGGGCCACGATGGCTCGCTCACCACCATCCACGCGAATACCCCTCGCGACGGTCTGGGCCGCCTTGAAGTCATGGTCGGCATGGCCAATTCCAACATGGGGATACGCTCGATTCGTCAGCAGATCGCCTCGGCCGTCGATTTGTTCGTGCAGACCTCCCGTTTCAGCGATGGTACGCGCCGCATCACTCACATTACGGAAGTGGTCGGCATGGAGCAAGACATCATCACGCTCCAGGACATCTTCCTGTTCGAGAAGACCGGCATCACCGAAGGCGGCAAAGTGCTGGGCCGTTTCCGGGCCACCGGGATTCGTCCCAAGTTCTACGACCGGCTGAAGCAGTGCGGAATCACGCTCGCGCCGCAGCTCTTCCAGACCGTGGTGGAGATTAGCTAGATGCCTGTTGGCGTAATCGTAGCTTTCGTCGTAGTCTTCGCTCTCATCCTGCTGGCTGTGAGCGTGGCGCTCAAATTCTTTGACGCGCGGCGGAAGCAACAGGTGACCGGGATGCTGCAGACCGCATCCGGCGAGACGGTAGTCACGGTCACCAACCTGTTAAAAGAGATCGACATCGATAAGCCCGGCGGGCTGAAAGGCATCATCAAGACCTTTCAGTTCTCCAAGCACGCGCAGGAGCAGATTCAACAGGCCGGGATGAGTTGGTCTTCCACCCGCCTGCTGGCGGCGATGGGCCTGGCGATGGTCCCCGGCCTGGGCTTGGGAGCGCTCGTGCCGTTCATCATGAACGGCCCGACCACCGCACTGATTTGCGCCCTCGGCTTCGGAACTTTGCCTTACCTCTTTGTGCGCCATAAGCGCAAAAAGCGGCTGGACCAGTTGGAAGAACAGTTCCCCGAGGCGTTGGATTTTCTGGCGCGATCGATGCGCGCCGGCCATGCCTTCTCCATCAGTCTGGAAATGATCGGTGAGGAGTTGGCTGACCCTCTCGGGCAGGAATTTCGGGCTCTGTTCAATGAACAGAACCTGGGAGCGCCGCTCGAAATCGCGCTGCGAAACTTCACCGATCGCGTGCCGTTGCTGGACGTCCGCTTCTTTACTTCCTCGGTGCAATTGCAGCGGCAGACCGGCGGCAACTTGAGTGAAATTCTGGCCCGTCTGGCCTATGTAATTCGCGAGCGCTTCCGTCTGAAAGGCCAGGTTAAAGCGGCCAGCGCGCACGGACGCCTCACCGCCACCATTCTGACTTTACTGCCGGTGGCGACAATGCTCGGACTGTTGGTGGTCGCTCCCGGATACCTGCAGACTATGGCTGAAGATTCCGACGGCAAATACATGATCGGCGGTGCTATCTTCGCGCAGATTCTGGGCAATTTCTTCATCAAGAAGATCATCAACATCAAGGTGTGATATGGAACATCCATTTATTCTGAGTACTTGCGCGTTCCTGATGTTGATGGTGCTGCTCACCTGGGTGGGCTATCGCCTCTTCTTCAAGCCCGGCAAATTCCTCAAGCAACTCGGCAACCCGGTGATCACCGCGGACCGCAAGGTGGGCGTCAAAGAGGATGCATCGGAACCGGGCGGCAGCACGCTGGTAACTGTGCTCCATCAGATTGGCTCGCGCATGCCCTCCTCCGAAGCGGAGGCGGCCAATCTGCGCAGCGACCTGATTCGCGCCGGCTTCCGTTCTGAGAACGCCGCGCCCGTGTTTTACGGATTGCGCATCATGACCACGCTGGCGATGCTGATTGTCAGCCTGGGTCTGGAATCCCACATGCCGCCCAATCCCATCATGAAGGCGGCGTTGCTGTTCTTCGGTTGTGCGACCGGTTGGATTCTGCCCAAGTTCTTCCTGGAGAAGAAGGTCAAGGCGCGCATGGAAATCATGCGTCTCTCCCTACCCGACGCGCTGGATCTGCTGGTGGTCTCAGTGGAAGCCGGACTCGGCTTGGATCAGGCAATCCAGCACGTTGCCCACGAACTGCGTGTGAGTCATCCGCAGTTGAGCGAAGAAATGTCGCTGGTTACGCTGGAGATGCGCGCCGGCAAACGGCGTAGTGACGCATTACGCAATTTCGCCGAACGGGCCGGCGAGCCCGAAATCAAGAAACTGGTGGCGATCCTGATTCAGAACGACCGGTTCGGAACCAGTATGGGCGAATCGCTGCGCAACCATTCCGATTTCCTGCGTTCGCGCCGCAGGCAGGAAGCTGAGGAGCGCGCGGGGAAGGTCGGCGTCAAGTTAGTCTTTCCGATCTTCTTCTTTATTCTGCCGTCGATGCTGATTGTCTCGGCGGGTCCAGGCATTCTACAGATCTTCAAGTATTTGTTCCCCATGATGAAGAAGATCGGCTAGTTGAAAATTCGAAGTAAAGGAGAATTAACGATGAACGCAACTGCATTACAGGGTGTCATGTGGCTCGTCGCCGGTGGCGCTATCTACCTGTTCCTCAGACGCCGACGGGCTCGCAGAACCTCCCGTTAGACAACGCTGTCCCCACACCATTCCAGAAAGGAGAAATTCAATGGACATGGCATTTCAAGGAGCAATCTGGCTGGGAGCGGGTGTGACGCTCGTCATACTGCTCTCGCGGCGGCGGAGACGCCGCGCCATCCGCTAATGAGCCTGAACGACGGCTGGCGGCGCGGCTTTTAAAATAAGGTCGCCCGCCAGCTTTGATTTTTTCTATTGACCCACCAACGCCGCTTATTTCAAGTGCGCCTTGAGAAAGCGGCCCGTGTGGGATGGCTTGCACGCCGCGATTTGCTCCGGCGTGCCGGCCGCCACGATTTGGCCTCCGGCGTGGCCGCCCTCCGGCCCGAGATCGATCACGTGATCCGCCGTCTTGATTACATCCAGGTGGTGCTCGATCAGGATCACCGTGTGGCCTGCGTCCACCAGCCGGTTTAAGGATTCGAGCAGCCGCTGCACATCGGCCAGATGCAGGCCCGTGGTGGGCTCATCGAGTATGTAGACGGTGTGCTTCGACCGTTGGAGTTTGCTCAATTCCGCCGCGATCTTGATGCGCTGCGCCTCGCCGCCGGAGAGCGTCGTAGCGGATTGGCCGAGGGTCAGATACCCCAGACCCAAGTCATGGAGCACCTCGATTTTCTTCCCCACCGCCGGTTCGCCGGCGAAGAAGACCGCGCCTTCCTCTACCGGCATGTTCAGCACGTCGTCGATGGTTTTCCCACGCACCGTCACGTCCAGCGTCTCGCTATTGAAGCGCGCTCCCTTGCAAGCGCCGCACGTCACCTCCACATCCGGCATGAAGTAGAGTTGAGTCGTGATGGTGCCTTCGCCCTGACATTCCTCGCACCGCCCACCCTTCACGTTGAAGCTAAACCGGCCGGCCTTGTAACCGCGCTCCACTGAGAGCGGTGCCTGCGTGAAGAGATCGCGAATGTTGTCATAGAAGCCGATATACGTGGCCGGATTCGACCGGCTGTTTCTGCCGATGGGCGCCTGATCGATGTTCACCACTTTGTGAACATGCTCCAGACCGTCCACGCCGTCGTGCTCGCCCGGCAGCGTGCGCGTATCCACCAGCCGCTTCCACAGCGCCTTGTACAGAATCTCGTTGATGAGCGTGCTCTTGCCTGAACCGGAAGCGCCCGTGATCGCAATCAGGATGCCCAGCGGGAA
>DASZMZ010000327.1:0-39302 GCA_035551455.1 Candidatus Sulfopaludibacter sp. | reverse complement strand
GATGCCGATGCCGTTGTTGGCGCCGGCGGTGAGCTTAAACTCGAAGCGGAAAACGAAGTTGCCGAATTCCTTTTCAGTGAAAAGATTGCCGCCGCCATCGGCCGGACAGACGATCTGATTGTTCTGGACGACGTAGCCGGGACCATGGCCGCCCACCAGTTTCCAACCGTTCAGAGTCTTGCCGTCGAAGAGCGGCGTGAAGCCGGGTTCGTCGGCGGCCCATGCCAGAGGAAGGGCGAACAGGAGCGCAACTGCGATCTTGAGCATAAGGATGATTCTACCGCCGCTGCTACCCCTGGCCGACTCTGCTCGACTCCCTACGGTATTATATATATCCGGGTAAAATATGAACTGCACAGCGTTTGAAGGGAGCCGCCGAATTGCGTCGGGCGATTTGGCATCGGTGGCTCTCCAGGTAAAGGAAGTGTTGGACCGGGGCGAGACAGCCGCGGTCCTTGTTTTTGAGGACGACTCGGGCCGAGTGGTCGATATCGATTGGCGGGCGCCCGTCGAAGAAACGCCGCGGCGTCCGGGACGTCCGAGGCTGGGCGTGGTCGCGCGCGAAGTGACTCTGCTGCCGCGCCATTGGGAGTGGCTGGCCGGTCAACCCGGCGGCGCCTCGGTGGCGCTTCGCAAACTCGTTGAGCAGGCCAGCAAGAGCAATCAGGAGCGCGACCGGATCCGCGTGGCGCGGGAATCTGCCTACCGATTTATGATGGCCCTGGCCGGGAACGAGGCCGGCTTCGAGGAAGCGACGCGCGCCTTATTCGCCGGCGACCCGGATAAGTTCGAGCGTGAAGTCCAGGGCTGGCCGGCGGATGTACGGGAGCATGCCTCCAAGATGGCGGCAGCCACCTGGCCGGCGCTTCGCTTAGAAAGGTAGCAGATGATCCTGGGCATCGATATTGGCGGCACGAAATTCACTCTGGCGGCGTTCGATGGGCCGCGCCTGGTGCGGCGGGAATCCCGCGCCACCGATGCCGCCGGCGGACGGGAATGGATGGTGGCGCAGATCGCCCAAGTGATCGAGGATTGGAAGGACTTGCGATTCGAGCGGTGCGGGATTGGCTTCGGCGGTCCGGTAGACTTCGCGGCGCAGCGCGTAGTGCTTTCGACACATGTCGGCGGATGGCGCGATTTCGATCTGGTGGGGTTTGTCCGGGACCGGATCGGCGCCCCCGTGGTGATGGACAACGACGCCAACGTGGGGGCGATGGGAGAGGCGGAATTCGGCGCGGGGAAAGGCTGCTCGCCTCTCTTCTATATGACCCTGTCCACGGGCATCGGCGGCGGCATTTACGAGGACGGCCGCGTTTGGCGGGGCGCCGATTCGTACGGCGGCGAGATCGGCCATCTTACGATTCGGCCGGACGGTCCCGAGTGTTTGTGCGGCGCCCGCGGCTGTTTCGAACGCATGTGTTGCGGCCTGTGGCTGGCGCGCGACCACGGCAAACCGGCCAAGGACCTCCTGCAGGACGCCGCCTTCGTGCAGCGCTACGTGGTGGATCTGGCGCTGGGATTGAAGGCCGCCATCATGCTTTTGAACCCCCAGCGGATCGTGATTGGAGGCGGAATCAGCAAGGCCGGCGACCGCCTCTTTGTACCTCTACGCACCGAGTTGCGCAGGCAAATCACGGCATGGTCCGGCGCCCGAATCGACGTGGTCCCGGCCGAACTGGGGGACGATAGTGTACTGTGGGGCACATTTGAACTTGCTAATCTGTGACTCTACATCTCTACCGCTATTAAGCTCGTATCGAATGTTACTCCGAATATTTTGGCCGTAACCCGGTTATCGTTATCCTGTATTGAGAGAGGCGTGTATTCTTCGTTAGACATGCCAGCCAGACAGAGGTTCAAAAGTAACGACCGAAAGTTCTTGCTTCTCTTCGAAGAGAACCCGCTCGCAATGTGGGTCTTCGATGCAGGAACCCAGGCGATTCTGGAAGCCAATGCAGCGGCGGTAGCCCTTTATGGTTACGCCCCCGATGAGTTCCGCAAGCTCAGGCTGGCCGATCTGCAGGGTGAAGACGACGCGCGCCGTTTCGTCGCGGAGCTGGGCGCGGAACTGCGGCCCAGCAATGCGCCCTGGCGCCACCGCACCAAGGGCGGGCAAACAATTGACGTCGAGGTGGGTGTCCACCGGATCGAATACGGCGGCCGTCAAATGGAACTGGCCGTGGTCATCGATGTCACCGGGCGGCTTCGGCTTGAAGAGCAACTGCGGCAAGCGCAGAAGATGGAAGCCGTCGGTATGCTGGCCGGCGGCGTGGCGCATGATTTCAATAACCTGCTAACCATCATCGGCGGCTACAGCCAGCTCATGATGGACGGTTTGGCTTCGAATGACCCGAATCGGCACTCGCTGGAACAGGTGATCAAAGCGTCGGAGCGGGCCGCGGCGCTAACTCAGCAGTTGCTGGCTTTCAGCCGGAGACAGGTGCTGCAGCCGCGCGTGCTGGACGTCAACAAACTGGTATCCGGACTTGGCACCATGCTCCGCCGGCTGATCGGAGAAGATGTCGATTTGCGTATGGAACTGCATCCTGATCTCGGGCGGGTGAATGCCGACCCCGGCCAACTGGAACAGGTGCTCATGAACCTGGCAGTGAATGCTCGCGATGCCATGCCGAAAGGCGGCACGCTCACCGTGGAAACCGCGAACGTCTTCCTGGATGAGACTTACGCGATCCGCAGGATCAGCGTGAAGCCGGGTCCTTACATTCTGTTGGCGGTGAGCGACAACGGCACGGGCATGGACGAACCGACCCAAGCGCGCCTGTTCGAACCATTTTTCACCACCAAGCCCACGGGCAAAGGAACGGGTCTGGGTCTTTCCACCGTGTTTGGAATCGTCAAGCAGAGCGGCGGCAGCCTGCAGGTGTACAGCGAGGCGGGACGAGGAACTTCCGTAAAAGTCTATCTGCCGCGCGTCGATCAGCCGGCTGCTATCGAACCCTCGGGACTGCAGAAGGTCGTCCGCCGCGGGTCCGAAACGCTCCTATTGGTAGAAGATGACGACATGGTGCGCCACCTGGTCCGCGAGACGCTCCAGCGGGAAGGCTACACGGTGCGGGATGCGGCGGATCCGTTGGAGGCGCTCCGCATTATGGAGAACTACAAGGGCACCATCCATCTGCTGATTACCGACGTCATTATGCCGCAGGTGAGCGGGACCGAACTCGCGCTGAGGGTGCAGCAGCAGCGTCCCGATGTGAAAGTGCTCTACATTTCCGGGTACACCGATAACGCCATTGTGAATAGCGGCCTTTTGCAGAAGGAGGTCGCGTTCCTACAGAAGCCTTTCACGCCGACGGCCCTGGTGGAGAAGGTGCACGACGTTCTGGAAAGCAACGGTAAGAAACGCCGCGCCGGAGAACAGCCCTCAAGTTAGAGGGGTCGGCAATGAACTGCTAATTCGCGGTGGGCTTCTCCAGGTGATCGATCACGATCTTTTCCGTGGTCGCCTTGGTGGCTTCCAGCCGGAGACCGAGTTGTAATTTGAGAGCTTCGAACAGGGTCGGGCCGTCGATCGGGTTGGGACCATCGGGGCCGCCGGCGCGCTCCGGGACGAATTCCAGCTTGAAATCGTAAAAGCTCTTCAACCCCGTCTTATTCACCACGGGTTGATCCAGCACCCGGGTGAGGAACAGCGCCAGATAATCCATGGCGACGTTGGTGGCCTGGATTTTGCCGGGACCGGCGGGAGCGATGGGCGGATGGTCCATGCTGGGCGGGTCGTGCTCGGTGAATTTGGGTCCCCCCTTATCCACTACGAGCGCGTAGCCGGACTGCTCCTTGGTCTCGCGGTGGAACTTCAGGTGGCAGCGATCTTCCAGCAGGTGCTGGAGCATCACGTGGAGTTCGTCGTTGGTGTACTGCTTATCGGCGTTGGCGTCCAGATCGAAGCGGTCCTCGGCGAACCACGAAGGGGCGCCTGAGATCTGCGTATCGCGCACCGTGAAGGCGATCATCAGATAGGTGCGCAGCGGCACGTTGGTGCCGAGATAGCCATTATTGGCCGGCTTGGGACGGACGATGCCGCCGCCTTGCGGATTGGGCAGGCTCGGCTTCAGCGACGCCACCTCAAAGCGCAGGTCGTCAGTGGAGGCAGTTTGGGCCGCGGCAAGTCCGGCGGCCAGCACGAAGGGCAGCATCCTGTTCAGCATTTCTTTATCTGACGCGGAGCGGAGCGTTTTGTTACTCTTCGCGCAGGGCGGAGGTTGGATCGAGATTGGCGGCCCGGAGCGCCGGCAGGTACGATGCGGCGGCAGCCACGGCGGCCAGCAGTCCGATGCTGAAGGCGAAAGTGAGCGGGTCGCGCGGCTTCAGTCCAAAGAGCAGGGCGTCTGCGGCGCGGGCGGCGGCATAGGCGAGGAGCGTGCCGGCCACCAGTCCGGCGCCCACCAGCAGACCGGCTTCACGCAGCACCATGCCGATCACGTCGCGGCGGCCCGCGCCGAGGGCCACGCGGATGCCGATTTCGTTCTTGCGTCGCGCCACCATGTACGACATCACGCCGTAGAGTCCGATCGTGGCCAGCAGGGCGGCCAGGATGCCGAAGAAGCCCGAGAGGGCGGCCATCAACTGCTCGCGCTGCAACGTGGACCGGACCTCGTCGCGGAAGATGTGAAATTCATAGGCGGCGTCCGGGTGGACTTCGGCGATGGCCCGCTTGAGCACCGGAATTACGGCCGAGGCCGCCAGACTGGTGTGGACCACCACCGGGAGGTAGGCATCCGGTTCGGCCTCCTGCGACGCCACCAGGAATACCGAGGGCGCGGCCTTTTCGCGCAAATCGAGATACTTCGAATCTCGCATCAAGCCCACAATCTGGAAGGACGTGACCACGTCCTTCACGCCTCTGGGCATCGTGAAGGTCTTGCCCACGGCGTCGCCGGCAAGGAACTGCCGGGCGAAGCTCTCATTGGCAATCGCCACCTTTGGCGCCGAAGAGGTATCGCGATCGTCGAAATCGCGGCCGGCCAAAATGCTGGTCTGCATGGTGCGCAGGTAGCCCGGACTCACCAGCGCCAGGCGGACCGGTCCGGTGGCCTTCTGATTGACGGTCACGGGCTGCTGCCAGGCCGAACCGCTCAGCGGCATGATATTGGTGTGGCCGGCGCTATCGACGCCTGGCACCGACCGGATGCGGCGCAGCAGTTCCCGATCGAAGTTATGGATGGAATCGGGGGATAGTTTGAGGCGGCTGAAGTCCACGTCGGCCTCCACAATGCCGTCCTGCCGGAAACCCGCGTCCACGCTCATCAGGTTGCGGAAACTGCGCACGAACAGGAGCGCGCCTACCAGCAGCACCAACGAAAGGGCCACCTGAGTGACCACCAGAATGCGGCGCAAGCCAAAGCGCGAAGGTCCGGCGGTGATGCTGCGCGACGTCGCCTTCATGGCCGCGCCGGGCGAAGTGCGGGTGGCGCGCAGCGCGGGCGCCAGTCCGAAAAACATGCTGGTCAGGATTGCCAGCGACGCGGTGAATCCCAGAATTCGCCAGTCGGGGGCCAGGTCCAGATACGCGATGCCGTACCGCGTGGTGAGGAACGCCACCAGGCGGCTATTGAGTTGGACGGCAATGGCTGCGCCCGCCAGCGCGCCCGCCACGGAGAGCAGCAGGCTCTCGGCAAGCAACTGGCGCACCAGGCGTCCGCGCGACGCGCCCACAGCCAGGCGAATGGCGATTTCGCGATCGCGTGCGCTGGCCCGCGCCAACATCAGATTGGCCAGATTGGCGCAGGCGATCAGCAGCACCAGGGCCGTGATCACCAGCAGGATGCGGAGCGCCGGTTCAAAATCGGTGCGCATATCGGAATAGCCCTGACCACCCGGTTCGGCCTTCAGTCGATAGTCGCGATAAATTTTGGCGCTCGCCGCGTCGAAGCAGGCCGGTGTGGTGTCTTCAAAGATGCCGGCGGAGAGCGCGGCCAAGTGGCCGGAGGCGCGTTCCACGGTCCACCCGGGTTTGAGGCGGCCCACCACGGCCAGCCACCAGCCCCAGGGCTTGTCGATCAGCGAATAGGCGCCTTGCACCAGAGGTTCGGCGCACAGCGGAATGGCGACGTCGAAACGGCGGCCCACTTCGAGGCCGAAAAATCCCGGCGCCGTCACACCTTGAATCACAAAGCGGTGGCCTTCCAGCGTGAGGGTCTGGCCGGCGACATTCGGCTGACCACCGAACTGCCGGCGCCAGAAAGCGTCGCTGATGACGGCGTTGGGAACGGCACAGCCGCGCTGATCGTCACTGGCGGAGAGGACGCGGCCCTGACTGGCAGCCACTCCCAGAACCTGGAAGAAATCGCCATTGACCATCAGGGTTTGGGCTAGGTGAATCTCACCGCCGGTGGAGAGATTGAAGGCGTAGCTGCCCCATGCGGCCAGTCCGGTGAAGGCCTGCTGCCGGTCGCGGATATGCTCCCAGATGGCGGTCGTGGCATCTGCGTAGCGGGTGTTGAAAGAGCAGCAGGCCTTCGAACGGTCGGCAATCTTGACGATGGCGAGCGCCGCGGAATCCTTCACGGGCACGGTGCGGAGACCCACGGCGTCCAGCAGTTGGAACATGGCAGTGTTGGCGCCAATGCCGAGGGCCAGCGACGCGATGGCTACAAACGTGAAGCCGGGATTGAGTCGCAGTAGCCGCAGGGCATAGCAGAGATCATGCCAGAGAGTCTCCAGAAAGCCAATGGTGTTCATGCGATAGATCTCCTCGCGAATGAAAGTGGGGTTGCCCAGTTTGCGCCGGGCGGCGTCGCGGGCGGCGAGCGGCGACATGCCGCGGGCGACGTTATCGTCGGTCTCCATCTGAAGATAGGCGTCCAGTTCGCGGCAGCGTTCCTGGTCCCAATGGCGGCGGCGGAAGTAGCGGCTCCAGCTCATATCGACAATCTACTGCTCGGCAGGTTTCAGGATGCGGCCGATGGCGCGCACCAGTTCCTCCCAACGGGTGGTCTGTTCGGAAAGCTGCTCGCGGCCGGATTTCGTCAGACGGTAGTAGCGGGCCTTCCGATTGTTGTCCGACGTGCCCCAGAAGGAGGCAATCCAATCGCGGTCTTCCAGTCGGTGAAGCGCCGGATAAAGCGACCCGTGCTCCACCTGCAGCACATCCTCGGAGCCATGTTCGATGGCGTGCGCGATGGTGTGGCCGTGCGCGGGTCCGGCGACCAGGGTTCGCAGAATCAGCAGGTCCAGCGTTCCCTGGAGCATTTCACCTTGCAGCGGCGGTTTGTTCCGACGTCCCATTGGGGTTCAGTATACTCCCATAGACGATCGACCGGAACGAAGGTTAGCGAAGATAGAGAGATGGCTGGAAATCGTGTAGCGGTAGTGGGTGCAGGCGCTGTTGGTTGTTATTTCGGAGGGATGCTGGCGCGGGCAGGGGTGCCGGTGACGCTCATTGGTCGTTTCCCGCACATGGAAGCGATTGGTCGCGACGGACTGTTGATCGACGGGTTGAAGGTGCATGAGCGTGTCCGCGTGGATACGTCCACGGAGATCGAGCACGTGAGCGGCGCCACGATCATGCTGGTCTGCGTGAAGACGGTGGATACGGCGTCGACGGCGCGCGCCATCTGGCCGCACGTGGCTCCGGAGTGCATGGTGGTGAGCATGCAAAACGGAGTGGACAACGTGCGGCTAATGGAAGCGGAGCAGGTTCCGGCGATACCTGCTGTGGTTTACGTGGCGGCGTCGATGGCGGGTCCGGGCCATGTGAAGCATTCGGGACGCGGCGACCTGGTGCTGCCGCGGAGCGCGGCGAGTCTGGCGGAGATGTTCGAAAAGGCGGGCGTGCCGTGCCGATTGTCGGACACAATTCAGGTGGAACTCTGGCAGAAGATGGTGATGAACTGCGCGTACAACGCCATCTCGGCGCTGGCGCGGGCGAAGTACGGGCTGATGGCGAAGACGCCGCGGATTCGCGAGTTGATGCGCCGGGCGATTGCGGAGACTGTGGCCGTGGCGCGCGCCGAGGGCGTGGAGTTGGACGCAGAGGCGATGGCGGAAGCGGCGTGGAAATTGGGCGAGGCCATGAGCGCCGCCACCTCGTCCACCGCGCAGGATATTGAACGGGGGAAGGTTACGGAGATCGAATCGTTGAACGGCTATGTGGCGCGCCGCGGCGCGGAGTTGGGGATCGCCACGCCGGTGAGCGAGACACTCAGCGCTTTAATCCGCCTGCTGGAGGTAGCGAAGGATAGGCCTCAAGCATGAAGAAGCGCCTGCCCCACTTTGCGGTTCGTTATGATGAGCGATATGAATTATCGCGCCTTGGGACGTACAGGCTGGCAGGTTTCCGAGATTAGTTTTGGCGCATGGGCGATCGGCGGCTCCTGGGGCAGCGTGGATGATGGCGAATCCCTGGCGGCGCTGGAGAAGGCCATCGATTGTGGCGTGAATTTCATCGACACCGCCGATGTCTACGGCATGGGCCGCAGCGAGCGGCTGGTGGCCGAGTTGAAGCGGCGGCGCAAAGAGGAGATCATCGTGGCGACCAAGGCTGGCCGTCGCCTCTCACCGCACACCGCCGACGGGTACAACGCCAGGAATCTGACGGGATTCATCGAGGACAGTCTGCGCAATTTGGCCACGGATTGTCTGGACCTGGTCCAATTGCACTGCCCGCCGACGGACGTATATTACCGGCCGGAAGTATTCGGCGCGCTGGACCGGTTGCGCGAGGCCGGCAAAATCCAGCATTACGGCGTGAGCGTAGAACGCGTGGAAGAAGCGCTGAAGGCCATGGAATATCCGAACGTGCAGACAGTTCAGATTATCTTCAATGCCTTCCGGCACCGTCCGGCGGAATTATTTTTCGAGCAGGCGACGCAGAAGCAGGTCGGAATCCTGGCGCGCGTACCGCTGGCGAGCGGGATGCTCTCGGGGAAACTGACGCGCCAATCGGAATTCGCGCCTGACGATCATCGGAACTTCAATCGTCACGGGGAAGCTTTTGATGTGGGGGAGACGTTTTCGGGCGTGGATTATGAAGTCGCTCTGGAGGCAGTAGGGGAGATTGGAAGACTGCTGCCTCCGGGCGCTACCCTGTCGCAGTTCGCGCTGCGCTGGATCCTGATGTTCGATGCCGTGACGTGCGCCATTCCGGGAGCCAAGCGGCCTTCGCAGGCAGCGGAGAATTGCGCCGCGTCCGACTTACCGGCCTTACCCGCCGGCACCATGCGCGCGATTCGCGATATCTACGATGCGAGGATTCGCGCGCTGGTGCATCAGCGCTGGTAACTAGAACGCGAGCTGAGTGGTGGAGCCGCCGAGTTCGATGGAGGTGATCTTCTCGGAACCGGCATCCGGAGCCGTATCGACCGAGGTGAACTGATATTTCTTGGCCGAAGTTTCCACCTTGATGGGGGCGGTGAAGGTCTTGCGGGTCTTCTGATCGGTGAAGACCGCATTGGTGCCCTGCACCTGAAGCTTGTACTGACCGGGTGCGAGAACGACGCTGCCAGCCTTGGCGGGGTTGGACAGATTGATGTCGTAGCTCTTGCTTCCGGCGAAACAGATGGCGCTGAGAGACAGAACTCCCGCGAGAATGAATGATTTTTTCATAAGTTGTTTTTTCTCCTGTTGGTTTCTGGGGCTAGATCTTCTCGGTCGGGGAGAAAAACGTTGAACCCGAAGATTGTTTGCGATTACAAATCCAGGGTAGCAAGGCCGGGCTCGTGGACCAAATCGAAAATATTTATCGACTCTATGATCCTAAATTTACGCAGTTGACAGGCGCTTTGCGCCACCCATAGATTAAAGAATAATCATGAAATGCACCTGGAAAGGCGTATACCCCGCCCTCACTACCCAGTTCCGCGAAGACGAGTCGATTGATTTCGCGGCTACTGCCAAGCATCTGGAAGCATTGATGCAAGCCGGCATCCACGGCGTCGTGCTGCTGGGTACGGTGGGCGAGAACACCGCCCTGGAGGCCCACGAAAAGCTGGAAGTGCTCCGCGAAATGAAGCAGGTGGTTCGCGGCCGAATCCCGGTCCTGACGGGCGTTGCGGAATATACAACAGCGTTGGCTTGCCGTTTCGCCAAGGCCGCGGAAGAGGTAGGCCTGGACGGCTTGATGGTGCTGCCGGCGATGGTGTACAAGTCCGACGACCGCGAAACGATGGCGCATTACCGGACCGTGGCAGCCTCCACCGCGCTGCCGATTATGGCGTACAACAATCCGGTGTCGTACAGCGTGGATATTACCCCCGAGATGTTCCACGAGCTGGAGGACGTGGAGAATCTGGTGGCGATCAAGGAGTCCTCCGAAAATGTGCGGCGCATTACCGACTTGCGGAATATCGTGCGCGACCGGTATACGCTGTTCGGCGGGGTGGACGATCTGGTGCTGGAGAGTGTGATGCTGGGAGCGGAGGGTTGGATCTCCGGCCTGGTGAATGCCTTCCCCGAGGAGAATCGGGCGCTCTGGGACCTGGCGGCGGCAGGACAGTGGGAAGCGGCGCGCGATCTTTATCGCTGGTATACGCCGCTGCTGCATCTGGACACGAAGGTGAAGCTGGTGCAGTACATCAAGCTCGCGATGGCGGAAACAGGCTTGGGCTCGGAGAAGACTCGCGCGCCGCGGCTGAAGATCGAGGGCGCGGAACGGGAGGAAGTCCTCAGCATCATCCGGCAGGCGATTGCCACGCGTCCGCAACTTGCAGGGCAGGCGCTTTCGCCTTCCAATAAAGCTGGGGCATGACGCAAAACACTCGGATTCGCATTATCGATTCGCACACCGGCGGCGAGCCGACGCGCGTAGTGGTGGGCGGCGGTCCCGACCTGGGCAGCGGCACGATGGCCGAGAGGCTGGCGCGATTCCGCAACGAGTTCGACCACATTCGCTCCGCCGTGGTGAATGAACCGCGCGGTAACGATGCGATTGTGGGCGCGCTCTTGTGCGAACCGAGCGACCCGACGTGCGACGCGGGCGTGATCTTCTTCAACAACGTCGGGTACCTGAACATGTGCGGCCACGGCACTATCGGGTTGGTTGTGACGCTGGCGCACCTGGGTCGCTTTGCGGGCGGCACGTGCCGGCTGGAGACCGTGGTGGGCACCGTGGAAGCGCGGATGAACGCCAACGGGACGGTGACGATTCGCAACGTGGCGAGTTACCGGAGCGCGGCGCACGTGGCGGTGGACGCTCCGGGAATCGGTCGCGTGCACGGCGATATCGCGTGGGGCGGCAACTGGTTTTTCCTGTGCAACGATCACGGGCAGGAACTTTCGATGGCGCGTCTGGAAGAACTCACGGATTGTTCGTGGCGGATCCGGCGCGGTCTCGAAGCACAGGGCCTGACGGGCGCGAATGGCGGCGAGATCGACCACATCGAATTATTCGGACCGCCGAGTGTACCCGGCGCTCACAGCCGCAATTTCGTGCTCTGTCCCGGCAAGGCTTACGACCGCTCCCCGTGCGGCACGGGCACGAGCGCGAAGCTGGCCTGCCTGCACGCCGACGGCAAACTGCAGCCCGGCCAGGTCTGGCGGCAGGAGAGCATCGTCGGCAGCGTTTTCGAAGGCACTGTGTCGGTGGAAGACGGCAAAGTTTATCCCGAGATCACCGGCTCTGCCTTCGTGAATGCGGAGGCCGATTTGATTCTGGACGAGCGCGACCCCTTCTGCTACGGAATCCGGGGACAATGGGCGAAAGCTTCGACGTAGCGATTGCCGGCGGCGGCATTGTGGGCGCGGCGTGCGCCGAGGCATGCGCGGCGGCGGGGCTGAAGGTGGTAGTGGCGGAACCGTCGGTGATCGGCGGCGGCGCGACTGCCGCGGGTATGGGCCACATTGTGGTGATGGACGATTCCCCGGCGCAGATCGCTCTCACCAAGCTCTCGCGCGAGTTGTGGATCGCGCGCAAAGACTCGCTTCCCAAAGACGTGGACTATCTGGCTTGCGGCACCATGTGGGTGGCGGCCGATGACGAAGAGATGGCCGAAGTCCGCCGCAAGAAGACCCTGTACGACGAGATGGGCGTGCGCACCGAAGTGCTCGATGGCAAGGCGCTGGCAGAAGCGGAGCCGCATCTGCGATCCGGCCTGGCGGGCGCGCTCCTGGTGCCGGACGATTCGGTGGTGTATCCGCCGTGCGCGGCGCTCCACATGCTGCGCGGCATCGAAGTGCGCGCGCAAGCGGCCGTCGCCATCAGCGGCGCGGGCATCCAACTGCGCGACGGCACGTTCCTCTCCGCGGGCGTAACGATCAATGCCACGGGTGCGTGGGCGCCGGAGCTGACGCCGGGAATCGAAGTGCGCAAGCGGAAGGGCCACCTGGTGATCACGGATCGCTACCCGGGCTTCGTCTCGCACGTGCTGGTGGAACTGGGCTACCTGAAAAGCGCGCATTCGACCACGAGCGATTCGGTGGCCTTCAACGCGCAGCCGCGCAGGACGGGGCAGGTGCTGCTCGGGTCGTCACGCCAGTTCGGCGCGGAGACGGCGGCGGTGGAACCGCACATGCTGACGCGCATGCTGGCGCGGGCCGCGGAGTATATGCCGGAAATCGGGAAGCTCTCGGCGATCCGCACGTGGACAGGCTTCCGTGCGGCGACGCCGGACAAGCTGCCGATCATCGGACCGACCGAGAGCGATCCGCGGCTGTATCTGGCGACGGGCCACGAGGGGCTCGGGATCACGACGTCGCTGGCGACGGGCCGTCTGATCGCCGATCTGATTACGGGACGGACGCCGTGCATTCCGGCAGCGCCTTACCGCGCGGGGGTCCGTGGATGACTCTGCGCGTCAATGGCCGCGAAGTTACGGTGGCCGCCGGCACGATGGTGTCGGCCGCGGTGGCGGCGGCGGGCGTGACGCTGTTCCGTCGATCGGTGACCGGCGAGGCGCGCGCGCCGTTGTGCGGGATGGGAATTTGTTTCGAATGCCGCGTGACCATCAACGGGCGGGAGCATTGCCGGAGCTGTCAGATTCCGTGCGCCGAAGGCATGGAGGTGCGGACGGATGGCTGACCGCTTCGACGTGGTTGTGGTGGGCGCGGGTCCGGCCGGTCTGGCGGCGGCGTGCCGCGCCGCGGAAAGCGGCGCCAGTGTCGCGCTGATTGACGACAATCCCGTGGCGGGCGGACAGATCTGGCGCGGCGGCGCGGGACCGGCAGCGCCGTGGATTCGCAAAATCGAGCAGCATCGCGTGGAGTGGATTGCCGGGGCGCGAGTGTTTGCGGTCCCGGAGACAGGCCGCATGGCGCTGGAGCATTTTGAAGGCAACCGCGAGATCGGCTATGCCAGGCTGGTGCTGGCCACCGGAGCGCGCGAGCGTTTCCTTCCCTTCCCCGGTTGGACGCTGCCGAACGTGGCGGGTGCGGGCGGATTGCAGGCGCTGGCCAAATCGGGACTGGCGATTGGCGGGAAGCAGGTCGTGATCGCGGGCAGCGGTCCTCTGCTCCTGGCGGTGGCGAAATTCATGCGGGAGCATGGGGCGCGCGTGGTGCTCATTGCGGAGCAGGCGGATCAGGCTTCGCTCGTGCGGTTCGGCATGGGACTGGCGCGATATCCCGCGAAACTGGCGCAGGCGGTGCAATTGCGCGCCGGACTGTGGGGGATTCCGTACCTGACGAGTTGCTGGCCGGTGGCGGCGTCGGGTACCGGGAAGCTCGAAAGCGTGACGCTGCGTCGAGGCGCGAAGACGTGGACGGTGGCTTGCGACTACCTGGCCTGCGGCTTCGGCCTGATTCCGAATCTGGAACTGGCTGCGCTGCTGGGATGCCGCATGAGCGAGACCGGCGTGGCGGTCAACGAATACCAGGAGACCAGCGTCGCGGGCGTCTACACGGCGGGCGAGACGACGGGAATCGGCGGGCTGGATCTGGCGCTGGCCGAGGGCGAGATCGCGGGCTTCGCGGCGGCGGGCAAACCAGACCCGGCGCGCCGTCGCTTTGTAGCTCGCGCGGGATACCGGCGATTCGCGGCGGGGCTGGAGCGGGCATTCGCGTTGCGCCAGGAATTGAAAGAACTCGCGCGCCCGGAGACGATTGTCTGCCGCTGTGAGGATGTCCCGCTGGCACGCGTGCGCGGCTGCGCCAGTTGGCGCGAAGCGAAACTGCATGCGCGCTGCGGCATGGGTCCGTGCCAGGGACGCGTCTGCGGGGGCGCGGTGGAGTTCCTGCTGGGGTGGAAAGCCGACTCGGTGCGGCCTCCGGTGTTCCCGGCAAGGATAGAGAGCCTGAAGGGGTAATTGACTTCGACCGCGTCAGCCCCATATTATTAGCGGGTGCAAGCGATTACACCGCGTCTGCTTTCCTTGTCGGCAGTAGACATCGCGATCATCATTGTGTACTTCATCGCCGTCCTGGGAATCGGGTTCTATTTGCGCCGGTTCACCAAGACGGGCGAGGACTTTTTCCTCGCCGGACGCGAAATGACGGCCTGGGTGGCCGGGCTGAGTTTCCTGGCGGCGAATCTCGGGTCGCTGGAATTGATGGGGTGGGCCGCATCGGCCTATCAATACGGAATCCTGGCGGCGCACTGGTATTGGATTGGCGCGATTCCGGCCATGCTGTTCCTGGGAATCGTGATGATTCCCTTCTATTACATTTCCAAAACGCACTCGGTGCCGGGCTATCTCAAGCTGCGTTTCGGCGAACCGGCGCGCGCGCTGTCGGCGGTCTCCTTCGGCCTGATGACGGTGCTGATGAGCGGCATCAACATGTATTCGATGGCGCTGATCATGAACGTGATTCTGGGCTGGGATATCCACTTCAGCATCTGGGCGTCGAGCGTCACCGTGGCCGTTTACGTGGTGCTGGGCGGACTGCTCTCGGCCATCTTCAATGAAGTGCTGCAGTTCGTGCTGATCTGGCTGGGCGCGCTGTTGATCTCCATCATCGGACTGATCGAAGTGGGCGGCTGGAACGGCCTGGTGGCGCGCGTTCACGAGCGCTTCCCAGGTCAGGACTACACGCACCTGTGGAGAGGACTCGGCTCGTTCACCGGCAATCCCATGGGCATCCACTGGATCGGCATCGTGTTCGGTCTGGGCGCAGTGATCTCGATGGGCTACTGGACTACCGACTTCCTGGTGGTGCAGCGCGTGATCGCGGCCAAGGATTTGCGCAGCGCGAAACTGGCTCCCATCATCGGCGCCGCGTTCAAAATGTGCGTGCCGTTCATCGTGATTCTGCCGGGGCTTCTGGGACTGGCGGTGCTGCCGGAACACCTGGTGGGCGCCAATGAACTGCATGCCGGTCAGCACAGCTATAACGAAGTTCTGCCGCTGATGCTGGCGCGATACTGCGGTCCGGGACTGCTCGGGCTGGGCATCACGGCGCTGATCGCGGGCTTCATGTCGGGGATGGCGGGCAACGTGAGCGCCTTTTCGACGGTATGGACTTACGACATCTACCGCGCCACCATTCGCAAGAACGCGACCGATGAGCATTACGTGAGTGTCGGCCGGTGGTGCACGATTGTGGGCGTGCTGGTGAGCATCGGCACCGCGTACATGGTGATGAGTTTCAAGAGCATCATGGACTACGTGCAGGCCCTGTTCAGCTTCTTCATCGCGCCGCTGTTCGGCACGGTGATTCTGGGCATGCTGTGGAAGCGCGCCACTCCGGCGGGCGGCTTCTGGGGATTGCTGGCGGGAACGGTTTCGTCCATCGGAATGTGGGCGTGGGTGCAAATCGATCACACCGCCATCCGGTACGTGGCCCTTTCGCCGAACGCGCAGGATATGGCGGAGAATATGTTCCGCGCTTTATGGTCGTGGATCGTCTGTGTGATCGTGACGGTGGTGGTGAGTCTGGTGACGGAGCCGAAACCGGTCAGCGAATTGAAGGGGCTGGTATACGGAGAGACCGACATCCCCTCGGAAGGACATCTTCCGTTGTGGCAGCGTCCCATCTTTTGGGCGGGCGTGGTCGCCGCGGCTTTTTTAGCAATACAGGTAATATTCTGGTAGGTACACAATGCAACGACCGGGCATGATTTCAATCTGGTTTTTCATCGGTGTGCTGATGCTGATCTACGGCATACTGATCCTGGGTTCTGGCCTGCTGGAACTCTCATCGCCGCCGGAGCATCCGGTGGTGCTGGCCAATCTGCACGCGGGAATCTGGTGGGGCGCGCTGATGATTGTGCTGGGCGCAATTTATACATTTCGGTTTTCACCTGGAAGGAAATAAGCAATGGCAAACGGCACAGCCCGCGCAGTCACCTTTGGCGTGATTGTGGGCAATCGGGGGTTCTTCCCGGATCATCTGGCGCAGAGCGGCCGATCGGAAATGATCGCGGTGCTCGAGAAGGCCGGCTACGGCGTAGTGGCCGTGAGCGCGGAGGAGACGAAATTCGGCGCGGTGGAAACGCGCGCTGAAGCCTCGCGGCTCGCCGACCTGTTTAAGAAACACCGGGACGAGATCGACGGCATCATCGTCACACTGCCGAACTTCGGAGATGAGCGGGCGATTGCCGACACGTTGCGGATGGCCGGGTTGAACGTGCCCGTGCTGATTCAGGCGACGCCTGATACACCGGGGCGGATGACCATCACGGACCGGCGGGACAGCTTCTGCGGGAAAATGTCGGCGTGCAATAACCTGTCGCAATACGGGATTCCGTACTCGCTGACGTCGCGGCATACGGAAGCGCCGGATTCGGAATTCTTCGCCAAGGATCTGGCCTGGTTCGCGGCGGTCTGCCGCGTGGTGCGCGGATTGCGGCGCCTGCGCATTGGCGCGATCGGCGCGCGTCCGGCAGCCTTCAACACGGTGCGGTACAGCGAGAAACTGCTGGAAGGCAGCGGGATTTCAGTGGAGACGATCGACCTTTCGGAAATCCTGGGCCGCATCGCGCGCATGAAGGACGATGCCCCGGAAGCGCAGGGAAAACTCGCGTCCATCCGCAAGTACGTGTCTACCGACCAGGTGCCGCTCGAAGCCCTGATGAAGATGGCGAAACTCGGCGCGGTGATCGACGAGTGGATGGCGCAGACGGATTGCACCATCAGCGCGGTGCAGTGCTGGACGTCGCTGGAAGAATACTTCGGCGTGGTGCCCTGCACGGTGATGAGCATGATGAGCGAGAACCTGATGTCGAGCGCCTGCGAGGTGGATATCGCGGGAGTGATCGGCATGCACGCGCTGCAACTGGCGTCGGGAACGCCGAGCGCGCTGCTGGACTGGAACAACAATTACGGCGAGGATCCGGATAAGGCTGTGTGCTTCCACTGCAGCAATCTGCCGAAGCATTTCTTCCGCGAAGCCAAGATGGATTTCCAGCAGATCATCGCCGGGACGGTGGGTCGCGAGAATACCTACGGCACGTGCGTGGGCCTGGTGAAGCCGGGCGCGATGAGCTTCGCGCGCTTCTCCACCAACGATCGAGAAGGCTGCATCTGGGGCTACGTCGGGGAAGGCGAATTCACCGATGACCCGCTGGATACATTCGGCGGCGCGGGCGTGGTGAGAATCCCGAATTTGCAGGGACTGCTGCGCTACATCTGCGAAAACGGCTTCGAACATCACGTCGCGGCGAATCTGTCGAGCGTGTCGGGGGCCGTGGCAGAGGCAGCCTCGCGCTATCTGGGCTGGAAGACGAAGCAGCATAGCTAAATGGCTTTCACCGCCGAGACGGGTGTCCTGTGCGTCTCGGCGGTGATTACAGGAGAACGGCATGAGCGTGGTTGCCGGCGTCGATTTTGGCACTTTGAGCGTCCGGGTTTCGATCTTCGATAGCGAGCGCGGACGGCTGGGGTCGGGTACGGGCGAGTATCCGCTGCTCCGAAAAAAAGAAGACCCGGACCATGCGACGCAGAGTCATGCCGACCACATGGCGGCTCTCGCGCTGGCGATGCAGCGCGCCATCGCGGCGTCCGGCGTGGACGGACAGAGCATCGCGGCCATCGCGCTCGATACTACGGGATCCTCCGTCATTCCTGTAGACGATAAGCTTCAGCCCATCGACGACTACTACCTCTGGTGCGACCACCGGGCGTGGAAGGAGGCCGCGGAGATCACCACCGCGGCGCACGCCGGAGGGCTCGCGGCTATCGACTGGTGCGGCGGCACCTACTCGTCCGAATGGGGCTGGGCCAAACTGCTGCACTGGCTGCGGCACAATCCCGAAAAGCGGGCGCGCTTCGCCACGGCGCTGGAACATTGCGACATGGTGGCCGCGGTGCTGTGCGGCATCACGGACCCGGCCGAAGTTCCGCGCAGCATGTGCGCCATGGGTCACAAGTGGATGTGGAATGCCGGACTGGGCGGTCTGCCGTCCGAGGAATTCCTGACGTCGGTGGATCCTTTGCTGGCGGGGGTGCGCGCCCAGCTTGGTGGGCGGTACGAGACATCGGACCGCATTGCCGGGCGCCTCTCCGCCGAGTGGGCCGGGCAGTTGGGACTGAAGGCCGGCATTCCGATTCCCGTGGGCGCCTTCGACGCGCATTGGGACGCGGTGGGCGCCGGCGTGCGTCTGGGCGACGTGGTGAATGTCGTGGGCACATCCACCTGCATCATCGCCACGGCGGATACGACGAGCCTGATTCCCGGCGTGTGTGGCGTGGCGGCCGGATCGGTGAACCCGGCGCGGGCCGGGATTGAGGCCGGTCTCTCGGCCACGGGCGACATCTTCGATGCCATCGCGCGGCGCGCAGGAAGCAGCGTGGCGGCGCTTTCCCAGGGCTTGGAGCAGTATCATGCCGGCGAGACCGGACTGCTGCGGATGACGTGGGACAACGGCGACCGGACGGTGCTGGTGAATCCGGAACTCAGCGGCATGACGCTAGGCTGGCGGCTCACCACCACGGCGCAGGACGAATTATTCGCCGCCATCGAAGGCACGGCATTTCACACGCGCGTCATTCTGGAGCGCATGGAAGAGCACAGCGTGCCGGTGAATCGCATCATCAACGGCGGCGGCATTCCGCAGAAGAACGCGGTGCTGAACCAGGTGTACGCCAACGTAATGAACAAGCCGATCCTGGTGCCGAAGGGCGATGTGACCAGTCTCGGGTCGGCGATCTTCGCGTTTCTGGCGGCGGGCACGTTCCGCACTGTCGAGGATGCGCAGGACGCGCTGTGTCCTGGATATGCCATAGTGGAACCGCAGGCTGCGGAGTCGGCGGTCTATAAGCAGTTGTACCCGCTGTTCCGCGACCTGTATTTTTCATTTGGACAGGGCAGCATTTTGCCGTCGCTGCGCAGGGTCGCGGCCGGAGTCAGAGGAGGAAAGAGTGCTGGAAGCACTGCGGGCTGAAGTACTGGAAGCGAATCTGGAGTTGGTGCGTCGCGGGCTGGTGATCTACACCTTCGGCAACGCCAGCGGCGTTTCGCGCGAACAGGGGCTGATCGTGATCAAGCCGAGCGGCGTGCCGTATGACCGGATGAAGCCGGAACACATGGTGATCACGGACATGGACGGACACGTGGTGGAAGGCAATCTGAAACCTTCGAGCGACCTGGCGACGCATGCCCTGCTCTATCGCGAGTTCCCGGCGATCGGCGGCGTGGTCCATTCGCACTCGCGGCATGCCACGGCGTGGGCGCAGGCGCGCAAAGAGATTCCCTGCTTCGGCACGACGCATGCCGACTACTTTCACGGCGCGGTCCCGGTGACCGACGCGCTCACGGCTGAGGAAGTGGAAGGCGACTACGAGTTGAACACGGGCATCGCGATTGTGCGGCGGATCGGCGATCGGGATCCGTTGGGCTGTCCCGCAATTCTGGTGGCGGGCCACGGTCCCTTCGCGTGGGGCCGCAATGTGAGCGACGCTGCACACAATGCGGTGATCGTGGAGGAACTCGCGGCCATGGCGTGGCAGACGCTGACCATCAATCCGGCAGCGACGCCCATCAGCGAGACGCTGCGCGACAAGCATCATTTCCGGAAGCACGGCGCCAAGGCCACTTACGGACAGGGGTAAATCATGCGTCAGGCAGTGCTGGTGTTCGCATTCGCGGCCGCGGCTTCGGCTCAGATCCGGATCGACGCGGGCTCCAAAATCGGCGAGTTCAAGCCCATCTACGCGTACTTTGGCTATGACGAGCCGAACTACACGTACACGCCGAACGGCGCCAAGTTAATCGGCGAACTGGCGGCGCTAAGTCCGGTGCCGGTGCAGATTCGCGCCCATCATTTGCTGGTGACGGGCGATGGCACTGCGGCGCTGAAGTGGGGCTCGACCAATGCGTACACAGAAGACGCGACAGGCAAGCCGGTGTACGACTGGACCATCGTGGATCGCATCTTCGACACCTACGAGAAGGTGCATGCCAAGCCCTTCGTAGAGATCGGCTTCATGCCCAAGGCGCTCTCCACCACTCCCGATCCGTACGTTGTGAACTGGCCGAAGAACGATGGCAAGGGCTGGTCGTATCCGCCGAAGGACTACGACAAATGGGCCGGGTTGATGCGCGAATGGGTGCGCCATTCGATTGCGCGTTACGGGAAGCCCGAGGTGGAGACCTGGAGTTGGGAACTGTGGAACGAGCCCGACATTTCCTACTGGCGCGGCACACCCGAAGAGTACAACAAGCTGTACGACTATACGGTGGACGCCATCAAGAGCGTGCTGCCCACAGCGAAGGTCGGCGGACCCGGAAGTACGGGCCCTGCGTCCACGCGCGCGGCGGCCTTCCTCAAGCAATTTCTGCAGCACTGCGCGGATATGGGCAAGCCGCTGGACTTCATCAGCTATCACGCCAAGGGGTCGCCGCGGGTGGTCGAGGGCCACGTGCGGATGAACTTCAAGAAGCAGATGACGGACGTCGAGCGCGGCATGCAGGTGATTAACGAATTTCCGAAATTCCGCGCGCTGCCCATCGTGCTCACCGAGTCCGACCCCGAGGGCTGCGCGGCCTGCTCCGCGCGCGAGCATCCCGAGAATCTGTACCGCAACGGCACCATGTATTCCAGCTACACGGCCGCATCGCTGGGCGCGATTTTCAAACTGGCGGACCAGAACCATTCGAACATGCAGGGCATGCTGACGTGGGCCTTCGAGTTTGAAAATCAGCCGTACTTCGATGGCTTCCGCTCGCTGGCGACCAACGGAGTGGATAAGCCCGTGCTCAACGTGTTCCGCATGGCCGGGATGATGAAGGGCGATCGCGTGAAGGTGGACGGCGACGCGCTGGCCACGCGCGGCGATCACGAAATTGCGGCACTGGTGTGGAACTACGATGACGACGATCTGCCCGGTCCGGCGGCGCCCGTGACGCTGTCGTTTACGGCGATTCCGGCGGGCAAGGTGCTCATCGAGCATTACCGCATCGACGACGAACACAGTAACGGCTATACGGCGTGGAAGCGGATGGGGTCGCCCGCCAAGCCTACCCCGGAACAGCAGGCTCAGTTGGAGGCCGAGGCGCAATTGCAGCTATTGACGTCGCCGGAATGGCACGATGTGAACTCGGGAAAGCTGGATCTGCGCTTTGACCTTCCCCGCCACGGCGTCTCGCTCGTGAAGCTGACCTGGTAATGCCGGCGACCGCTGCCGCCTGCCCGAACGGCTAGCTGGCAGCGAGGGCCATACAGTGTAAGCTGGAAGGAAGTGGCACCCCCAAAACCCAAGAAAAAACCTACTGAGGCTTTTCGCAGCGTCAAGCCGCTGTTGATGGATCTGGTCCGCCCGCGCCGCAAATTGCTGCTGCTCGGCTTCTTACTGACCATCATCGGCCAGGTATGCAGCATGGTCCTGCCCATGAGCAGCCGCAGCTTCATCGATACAGTGATCGGCAAGCATCAGACACAACTGCTGATGCCGCTGATTCTGGCGGTGCTCGGCGCGACGCTCATCCAGGCGGCGACCTCTTTCACGCTGAGCCAGTTGCTCTCCAAGGCGGCGCAGCGGCTGATCGCGGAAATGCGCCGGCGCGTGCAGGAGCACGTGGGCCGTCTGCCCGTGGGCTATTACGACGCCAACAAATCAGGACTGCTGGTCTCGCGCATCATGAACGACGTGGAAGGCCTGCGCAACCTGGTGGGCACGGGACTGGTGGATTTCGTGGGCGGCATTCTGAAAGCGGTGCTGGCTCTGGGCGTGCTGATGTTTATCAGTCCTATGCTCACCACGATGGCGCTGGTGTTCATCGTGGTGTTCGCGGGCGGCTTGAGTCAGGCGTTCAAACGCATCCGGCCGATTTTCCGCGAGCGCGGCAAGATCACCGCTGAGGTCTCCGGACGCCTCACCGAATCGCTCTCCGGCGTGCGCGTGGTGAAGGGCTACCATGCCGAGGCGGCGGAGGCCAACGTCTTCGCGGGCGGCGTGGAGAAACTGCTGGACAACGTGCTGCGCAGCATCACGGCCATCTCGATCATGAGCACGTCGGCGACAACTCTCATGGGCGTTGTCGGCGCAGGCGTGCTGTATCTGGGGTCGCGGCAGATTTTGGCCGGTAAGCTGACCACCGGCGGCTTGTTCGAGTTCATCTTCCTGCTGGGCTTCCTGGTGGCGCCGATGTTTCAGGTGGTGGGCGTGGGCACGCAGATCACCGAGGCGCTGGCGGGCCTCGACCGGACGCAGGAAGTGCTCAACGAAAAGCCGGAGGACGAATCGCCGCTGCGCACCAAGATGGCCGGAGCGATTCAGGGAATGGTGGAGTTCGACAACGTCAGCTTCGCCTACGATGCCGGCAAGGAAGTGCTCCACGACGTGAGTTTCGTCTCGCGCCCAGGGACGGTGACGGCGTTGGTGGGTCCCTCGGGGTCTGGCAAATCGACGGTGATCAGCCTGGTGGCCGCGTTCCACGAGCCGCAGTCGGGAAAGGTGCTGCTGGACGGGCAGGATCTTTCGACGCTGCGCCTGGACTCGTACCGTACCCAGTTAGGCGTCGTCTTACAGGACACCTTCCTGTTCGACGGCACGATTCGCGAGAACGTGGGCTTCGCGCGGCCCGGCGCCACCGAAGCAGAGATTCTGGAGGCCTGCCGGATTGCGCGCGTGGACGAGTTCGCCGAGAAGTTCGAGAAGCAGTACGACACCATCGTGGGCGAGCGAGGCGTGAAACTCTCCGGCGGCCAGCGGCAGCGCGTGTCGATTGCGCGGGCGATTCTGGCGAATCCGCGCATTCTGATTCTGGACGAAGCCACGTCGAGTCTCGACTCCGAATCGGAGGCGGCGATTCAGGAAGGCCTGTCCTACCTGATGAAGGGCCGCACCACGTTTGTGATTGCCCACCGCCTCTCGACAATCCGGCGCGCGGAGCAGATTCTGGTGGTGGAAGCGGGACGGATTGTGGAGCGCGGAACCCACGACAGCCTCTACGATTTGCACGGCCGCTACTACGATCTGTACACGCGGCAGCACGGCATCGACGCGAATCTATTTCTGGCTCCCGGTGAAGGCGACAAAGTGCCTGAGGCGGAAGTTCGCTCCGGTGTACGCGGCGCCGCCGCTCCCACGGCAGCATCGCTTCTCCGCGGCGGCACGGCTTAAGGCGGCGGACGCTACTCGTATCTCAGGGCTTCGACCGGGTCCAGGCGGGCGGCGCGTCCAGCCGGCCAGATACCGAAGAAGAGGCCTACGCCCACCGAGACCGCGACTCCCGACACCGCAGCCCATAGCGGCACGGCGGTCGGCAGATTGGGGAAGATGAGGCTGCAGGCGCGCGAGATCATCCAGCCTAGCGTCAGCCCGAGCAATCCGCCTAACCCGGTGAGCACCACGGCCTCCGTCAGAAATTGGACGATGATGTCACTCTTGCGCGCGCCCACGGCTTTGCGAATGCCAATCTCGCGGGTCCGCTCCGTGACGCTGACCAGCATGATATTCATCACCCCGATACCGCCTACCAGCAAGCCGATGGAACTCAGGATCACCATGACGATCGCCACCGTGGCGGTGACGCGGTGGAAGTCTTCGATCATCTGCGCCGCCGTGGTCATGGAGAAAGTATCGGGCTTGTCGAACGGCACGCGCCGCTCAATGCGCAGCGCCGAGCGGATCTCATCCTGCGCCTTGTCCACCATGCCGGGATACGCCAGCGTCACCAGCATGTGCTCCTGCGCGTTGGGGAACATCTTGCGCATGGTGTGGTACGGCAGCAGGACGCGCGTATCGTTCTGGCCGGGCAGCGAGGCGGCAGGCCGGTCCATCACGCCGACCACCGCGAGCTCGTGGCCATCGATGCTGATGCGTCGATCGATCGGATCCTGATTGGCGAACAACTGCTTGCCCACATCTTCGCCGATCACCACGACCGGCATGTGGTGCGTGTTCTCGGTATCGGTGAAGAAGCGGCCGGACTTCATCGTGGTGCCGCCGGCGGCATACGATTCCTCCGTGCCGCCCAACTGAATCTGGTACACATCGTTGCCGCCGTAGCGCGCACTGTGGATGCCATTCGGCGGGAACAAATAGGGGCTGACGTGTTCCACCGAGGGGCAGCGAAGTTCGATAGCGCGGGCGTTCTCCAACGTCAGAGGCTTGCGGGCGCGCTCTTCGCGCGTGGCATTGCCCATGGCCGTCGTTTTGGTGACGATGATGGTTTCGGGGCCGAAGGTGCGGATCAGGCCGGTGATCGCGCCATCGAGTCCGGCGATGATGGAGCCCACCCCGATTACCGCGCCGGTGCCGATGATGACGCCGAGCACCGTGAGGAAAGAGCGCATCTTGTGCTCGCGAGTGGTGACGAGCGCCAGACGGACGCCCGCGCCGAAAGATCCGATGGTCATTTTTCCGCCCTCAGGGCTTCGATTGGGTCGAGTCTGGCGGCCCGCTGCGCCGGGTAGATTCCAAAGAAGAGTCCCACGATGGTGGAGAGCGTCACGCCCGCGAATACCGCGCCGATGGGCACGGCCATGGGTACCGGCGTGAGCGTTCGGACCAGGACAGCGACACACCACGCCAGAATGACGCCGGCTAGTCCGCCCATGCCCGACAGCATCGCCGATTCCACCAGGAACTGATTGAGAATATCGCTGCGGCGCGCGCCCACGGATTTGCGAATGCCGATCTCGCGCGTACGCTCCGTGACCACGGCGAGCATGATGTTCATAATGACGACGCCGCCCACCACCATGAAGACGGAAACCACGCCCACCGCCGTGGCGGCGATCGAAGCCGTGAGCTGATCCCAAAACTTCAGCAGCGCGTCCGAAGTGAGCGTGGAAAACGTATCGTCGTCGCGCGGTCCCAGGTGGCGGTAGGAGCGAATCAGCGTGCGCGCCTCATCCTGCGCCTGAATCAGATGGTCGTGATCGATGGCGAGGGCGGCATAGTCCATGCCCGCGCGCGACCCCCATATTTTGAAATAGGTCTCAGCCGGGACGATGACGAAATTGTCCTGCGACTGTCCGAAGACCGAGCCTTTGGCTTCAGCCACTCCCACCACTTCGAAGGGCAGGCCTTCGAGCGAGATGCTCTGGCCTATGGGATTGCCGGCGGGGAAGAACTTCTGCTTGATGTCGTTGCCGATGAAGACGGCGTTGAGGTGCCGGTCGTTTTCGGTATCGGAGAGGAAGCGGCCTTCGGCGGCGTTGAAATTGAGAATGACGGCGATGTTGGGGGTCACGCCCATGAGCGTCACCGCCTCAGCCGTCTCCTTTCCGAAATGGACGTTGACGCTGCGGTTGGTGGAGATGCCGATTTCCTTCGTCAAGGTGGCGTTCGTCCGCAGGAAATTGTACTCGTCGCGATTGAGTTGCGGGTTGCGGCGCTGCATTTCCAGGAATTTCTTGGGGTCCCACTGCATCATGACGATGCGCGTCACGCGGTAGCCGTCGGCGCCCATATTGGAGACGTTCTGGGCGATGTAGACGTCCATGCCCGAGATCACGCTCATCACGGCAATGAGCGTGGTGGTGGCAAGAATAATGCCGAGCAGCGTCAGAAAACTGCGCAGTTTATTGCCGCGCAGGGACTGGAGCGCGCCAACGGCCGCTTCCCAAAACGAGGCATGGGTATGGTTCATCTATAGACCTTGACGTTCGAGAATCCAATCCATTATCGAACGGTCCAGCCAAAAGCGGTTAACGCCGCGTCCCAGGAATCCCAGATGGCCCCCGGATTCGGTGGCCAGCAGTTCGATGCGGGGATTGGCGGCCACCGCCTGGTGGCGATAAACCTCGAAGGGGACGAAGGTGTCGTCCATAGCCTGGATGAGCAGGGTGGGAATCCGGATGCCGGGCAGAAAGCCAATAGCGGACTGCGTAGCGTAATAATTGGCGGCGTTGCCGAAGCCGAAGGAAGGGGCGGTGATGCGGTCGTCGATCGCCTCCACGGACTGGAGTCCCTCGAAGTCGCGGGGCGAATACCGGCCGGTGGCGCACAGGCGTTCGCGCATCTTCGAGACAAAGCGGCGCTGGTAGAAGACGTTGTCGGACTGGGCGATGCGGCGCGCGCAGGCGGCCAGGTCGAGCGGGGCGGAGACGGCGCAGACGCCGCGGAGGAGGTCGGCAGCCGAATCGCCCAGTTCGCCGGCCAGTTTGAGGACCACGTTGCCGCCGAGCGAGAAGCCGATGAGGTACGCGGGCGGGCGACCCTCGCTATGAAGCTGGCGGAGCACGGCGAGCAGGTCACTGGTTAACCCGGCGTGATAGAGCGTGTTACAGAGGTGCTCGGTACCGCCGCAGGTGCGCATGTGGAAGCGGTGCGCGGTGAAATTGTGCGAGAGGGCCAGGGCGCTGAGGGATCGAATATAGCCGGCCTGTCCGGAGCCTTCAAGTCCATGCACCATCACGATTTCGCCAATCGAGTGCGCGGGAGTCTGAGATTCGACCAGGACCTGCACTCCCGGCTCCGTCTCAAAGAAGCGGCGCAAGACGGGGGCGGACGACTCGGGGCGCTTCCAAAAATGCGCGGCGATGGTCTGCAGGTGCGGATTGCGGAACAGCGGGACGAAGTTCGGCTGTCGGGATGGGGCGCCGGTATTCATTGAATGGATCGCCCTACCAGAATACCGGGTTGAGCGAGCCCTCCTCAATTCGGGGGCGGAGTTGCCGGGACCGGGGACAGAGGCAGAATGCTACCGTATGACGGCCGCGGAGTATTGCCGAAGCTGAATGCAGGCGTGTCCAGTGTCAAAGCGTAGACGCCGGAAGTTCGGAGCCCGCCACTGTCCACAACGGCATAATAGGCCTCCACGCTGGAAATCCCCTTGATCTGGTTCGCCCGGAATGTCGATGATTTCGTGACGGTTGCATCCTGAACATTCAGTGTGAAGCTGAATCGCGGCCTGTCGCGGAGATTCGGAGCCGCAAGCCCGACTGGCGTTCCACCGAGGTCGAACAGGACATCCTGCGCCCACACCAGCGAATCGAACAGACTGGACGTGGCGGACAATCCACTGAGATAGCTCTTCATGGAGGCAACCACGGACTTATACCTGTTTAGCGTGGTTTGCTGGTTGTTCAGGACCGCGACGGCACTGTCGATGTTATCCAAATTGGCTTTCTTCTGAGCGGCAGTCGACGTTGAATCGGCGGCCGCTGCCGTCTTCTGCGTGGCCAGGCTGGCGAGGCTGCTGGTGACCCGATCGGTCATCGTATCGTATAGTTGCGCGAATGAGGTCATATCGGGAAGCCATGCGATGAGGATCTTCGCGGCATTGAGTCGCAAGATACCTTCCTGGTTATAGACGATCACATCGTTTCCGCAGGCCGCCGTAAGCCGCTGCTCAAAGAGATTCGGCCGCGTATTTGAGGTTACGGCCACACTGTAGTCGCTGCGGAACAACGTACTCAGGGCTTGAATGCCGCCGGCCAAATCGGCAATTGAGACCAATGCGCCTGCAAGTGCGGTTCCGGCCACCTGGAGGTTGACAGTCTTGAACTCCTGCGCGCCTTGAACGGCCGCGCTGTGCAAGGCACGAAGCTGGATCAAATCAACGGTTCCTTTCTCAGCCAGAGCCTCGAAATTCGCCGGCGCGATAAACGCGTTCTTGATGTTCTTCTGCTGCAGGTCCTTGCAAACCTGGCCCGCGAAGGCGTCGATGGCGCGCAGGCTGGGCTGCTGAAGCGGCAGCAGGGTCGCTGTACCGGCGGCAACCGCAATCGTGCCCTGTTTGCCGGTCGCCGGCGCGAGCCCCGTGCCTTTGATCGCCGTCGCCACAGCGAGATCCCCTGTGATTTGAGCTTGTTGCAACTGGTTCGCAAGAGTCGCCGAGGCAGTCGCATTGAGGACTCCCGCGGTCTGGGCCGCTGCCTGGCTTTTCATGGTTGCGAGAAGCTGGTCGTAATAGGCTTGCTGCGCTTTCAGGGCAGCCGTTTGCGCCGCGAGATCATCGGCCGAAGGCGTAGGCGTTTGAGCGCTCGTCAACGCGCAAAAGGTCACCAGGAAAAAGGTCCCGGCAAGTGTTCTCATGATCAATCTCCTCTTCAATAGTTACTGTTGTGTGAACCCGAGAAGCTTTCCGACATCGAAAGAATAGCGGTCTATGAATTGCGTAGATGATCGCTGCAGACTCAAGATAACCGCCTCCTTCGAGTCGATCCACGCGTCGATTCCCACTGGATCATCCGGAGCAATCTTCTCTTGGGTCAATACCTCCCGCGCGCCGAGCAGCCATGCCACTCGGGGGGCCGAAAAACTAGTGCCACAGAGCGTCGAGTTGATGTTGCCCGGAAATGCCAGCCCGAGGACCCTTACTGTTGGCGGATCGTCGAATGTGTTACTCGGGCACGTGTCGCTGGAGCCCGTCGAATTGGCAACAATGACGAAGTCCTTAGGGTCCAGCCCCCGGTAGGCGAACTGAACGAAGGGGGCCTTCAGGACATTCACTGTCTGGCCATTGGCGCCGTTGCCGGAAGCCGTTACTTTCCAGCCATAAGCCCCTGGCTGAAAGAAGGTCGTCAATTGTAAGTCCGGAACGGTCCACGAGAAAGAAAGGATATGAGGTCGCCGGGTCAGGTCGGAATAGTACTTCAGCAGTATCGAAATTGATTCCAAATAAATCGAGTCCGTGCTGACGGTTAGCTGCTCTCCAGTAAACGGCTGAACGGGGTTGAAGCCGAGGGCGCTGTTGTCGCTGACGATCTGCTCCGTTAAACTTTCCGCATAGGCTGACTGCTCAACCATTGCCGTGGACCCGGATCCTGGCGGGCAGAGCTTCAACAACTGACCCAGGTAAATGATCTGCCGGACAATGGGAATAGTCTCCGTCTGAGTGGCGCCGAGAGGAAGATAGATGACCTTTACTGCGCCTGCCGGGTCGAGGTCGGTGAATTCGTCCAGGGCCTTGTGAATCATCCCCGCGTGCAGACGCAGATTCGGGTAAAGCAAATCGGGCGCCGACGGAGTGATGGCGTCGGACGCCATCGTCAGGCGCTGTGCGTAAGAAGATGGCTTAAGCTGTGCGAAAGCCGGGAAGACACTCGACAATGACAGAATGAATTCCTTTGCTGCTTTGAACGACGCTGAGTCTGGGATCGAGTCGTCCAGGATGACGACGATGGGACGCGGTGAATTGGTGTTGGCCGTCGCCAGGCCGCTCCGTATCTTGGTGGCGACGGTGCCAGAGAGGACCGGGTCGGCCTGCTGAGCGGCGGCTCCCGATCCGGCCAGGACCACGTTCATCCGGCCGCTTTGGCCAAACGCGAAATTACCGGCGGCCTGCATGGCTTGAACATACTTTTTCGCCTGGTCCGCAGGCAGGCGGAAGTACTGGAGTTCCGTCTGCGCCGCCCGGGCCACCTGCTTGGCCCGGGTGAGAAGCCCGGTAAACTGGCCCGAATCCTCCGACCATTTCAAGGTGTCGATGCCAATAGCGGGTAAGAGATTTGGAATCCTGTTGAGAGTACTCGGACCGGGTGAACTCTTGCCGGTCAAAGGCAGCTGCGGCAATTTCAGGCTTGTCCCTGGCGTCAGTTTATGGAAATCGACACCCGGGTTCAGGCTCGTGATTCTTGTAATCAGATCGTCATAAATGGCAGGCGTCCACGGCCGGCTGATGTTAAAGAACCGTCGGACTAAGCCCGACACCGTGTCGTTCGGCGCGATCGGAACGGCGCGCGGCGGAGAGGAATCGAGGATGGCATGGAAAGAGTCAAGCGGAAAGTCCGCGCTATGAAAGTCATTCCGGGTTTCGCGCCACACAGTGACATACTCGGAAGTGTTAGCAGCCGTTTGTGCAAGCGCGGACGCATTTAGAATCCAAGCGGCCAGAAATAGGGCGGCCGACCTTGTCCATAGTGACCTAAACAGGCCCATAGATAGTTCTAACTCGTGTGGAGAGTATACACGTCGCTTGGGGTAGATGCAATACCTAAGGCGGCGAGTAATCCATCTATGACAAACTTGTAAATACGTGTCTGCGACAACCCTACCCGGTGATTTCCGGGTCCCATTTGGGAGCTTCCCAGACAATGCCGCCGGCGGTAAACCAACGGCGCAGCGGCGGACGCGATTCCACCATCCAGACCAGTCTGCTGGGATCGCGGTCATAGGTGAGGACGGGTTCTGACAGGTGCTGGCCCAGACCGACGACATCAGCTACGCGGTACAAAATGGCGGCCGGGTCGAGCCATTCGGCGGCTTCGGGCTTCTGTTCCCCGAACACGGAAAAGCGCAGCGATTCGAGCGTCGGCAGTAGCTGCGCCCAGGCTACAATCTGATTCTCCGCGGTGAACGGCACGATCCAGGAATGGATCGCGCCGTCTGGAGCGCGCACCGGTAAGGGCGCGCCGGGTTCCGCGGAAATACCCGGCGGCAATTGGTAGAATCCGCTTTCGAGCAACTCGCGGACCCGCCGGGAAATGGCCACAGCTTGATCGTTTTCTTCCACAATTAAATAGTAGTCACATGCGCGGTGAAGGCGCGGCGATATGTCTGCGTATTGAAATTCTCCCAGCGAGTGATCACGCCCGAGTTGGGCGGCCAGGGATCATACACCAACAAACCCTGATATCCGTGGCCGGCGATGGCATAGAAAATCGATTGCGTGTATCCGGCGACACTGCGCGAGTGGCCGGGAATGAAGCTGATGAGCGGGCGATTGGCTCGAATTTCGGCCGTGTATGCAGAGAAGGCCGGCGTGGTGAGCATGTTGGCCGTGAGGGCGCCGGATGACATGGCGTTGAGCGCCACGGCAACATCGTTATCCCGTGCATACGGCAAGCCGCTGGGGTTAGAGAGCGTGCCGAGTCCCAGTTGCTGGGCGATGCGCGACTGGGTGTAGTTGTAGCGATAGAAATCCAGCACCATCTGCGTGCTGGCCACCACGCACCAGACATTGGTCTCCTGGCCGCGCAGTTCGTAGCAGGTGTGATGGTCGGTAGTGAGCGCGCTGTAATGCAGATCCTCCGTGTCGTACAGGCTGAGCACGCCGAAAGAAGGCGAGAGGGCCGCTTTGGAGATGACAATGCCGCCGCCGGCAGTTTCCGGCACTCTCACATTCTCCAGGCGGGCGACGTGATCTTCAAAGCGGGCGTGAGCTTCGCGCTGCACGTCGGCGGGCGTTTCGGCGATCAGGGAGAAGCGTTCGAAGTTCGAAACTTCCAGCAGCGGCCGGTCGCGATGCGCCGGCGGGACCACGGCCCACGTGACCAGTTCGAGCATGATCAGTTCCTTGCCCCGTTCCAGAAACTGGACGGCCAGTTTGGGATAGCTGAATGCGACCAGGCGGACATCGTCGTAGTGCAGCGGCGATTTGGCCATGCGCTGTAGGGCGGCGCGGCCGGCGGCGATCCAGTATTCGGCGTCCCAGTCGGCGTCGGGAGCGGTGCCCAGCAACGGTTCGCCGAACAGCGTGTGCGCGGCCAGGTCGGCATAGCCCGCGGGGACATCGCCGTGGCGCAGTCCGACGCGATAGAACAGAATTTCGCCGTTGGGGTCGTAAATTGGGGTGCCGGAGTCGATGGCGGCCCCTTCGAGGCGCATGCCGGGCAGAGTGTGGGCCAAGTTGAGCAGGTTGAGTTCGGTGGCTGCCAGGCGATGCACCAGGGACGGATGAAGCTGTGAGTCCATGATGTGTTCCTCCGTCGAAATGGTGACGGCGCGCGACGGAGCGTTTCAGGAAATCAGAACTTGAGCTTCGATTGGATGAAATCCCCTAGTTGTTCCGCCGTGAATTCGTTGCCTTCAAAATCGGCGGCGAGTTTCCCTTGGCGATCGATCACCAGAGTGTGCAGCGAGTGCGTGAACAGGCCCTCGTCCTGCCAGAAATTCAAGCCGAAGCCGCGGCAGAGTTTCTGCACATCGGGGAGCGGACCGGTGAGGAAATGCCAGGAGCGCGGGTCGGCCTTCCACGTGGCCGCGTATTTGGCGAGTACGGCGGGAGTGTCGTGGACCGGGTCGAAGGTGACGCTGAGCAGGACGAGGTCGCGGCCCATGCGCGCGGCGAAGCGCTGATTGATGCGGCCGAAATTGTTGGAGAGGCGGAAACAGTAATTGGGCAGCGGGCAACTGGTGTAGATGAACGTGACGGCCACAATCTTGCCGGCAAGTTGTGACAGCGTGACGGTGCGGCCGGCCTGATCGGTCAGGCTGAAATCGGGCACAGGCTGGCCGGGCTGGAGCGGCTTGGCGCCTTGTAACAACTGCAGTCGGCGCGCGAGCAGCGGCTCCTGCTCCATGCTGACGAAGGCGTGAGGACGGATGGCTTCGACCCACGAATCCTTCTTCTCCACCACGAGCGTGAACTCGACGTGCGCGCCGGGGCGAAGCGTGTCCAGCAGTTTGGCATCGTGGACGGTGAACGGCATCGACATGGCCTCCATGTATCCGGGAATAGCGGCGATGGAGGCGGTAAACGTGCGATGGGTCGGGTCCACCGTGAGCACGATTCCAGTGACAGGGTAGCGTGTGGCCGCCGCGGCGGCGGTGACGAGCGCGAGGAGGAGCAGTCGCCTCACGGCGCGTCCTCTCTAATGATGTGCGACTGATTCTTGGCGACCATGACTTTTTGAAGTTTGCCGGAGGGCCACTGAATTTCCACGGAGTCGATCTGCGCCGATTTTCCGAGGCCGACGTGCTGCTGGAGCGGCGAGGCTCCGAAGGATCCGCCGCTGTTCACCGTGCGGTAAACGGCGCGCGCCGCGCGGCCTTCGTTGCGCACCATCACCTTGATCACGGCGCCGATGGCGGAGCGATTGCTCTTGCTGCCGACGAGGCGGAGGTTGACCCAATCATTGGAGTTGCCGGGATTCTGAAACAGGCGCAAGGCATGACTGTCGCCCGGGACTGCGCCGCCGATCACGGTGACTATGTCGTCGGCGCCATCGTTATTCATATCGGCAAACGCGACGCCGTGGCCCTTATGCAGTTCGCCGGTGCCGGAGGAGGCCGTGATGTCGGTGAACGTCTTACCCTCGCGATTGTGCAGCAGGACGTTGGGCACCAGCGAGGCGAACGTGGGGTCGCCCGTGCCCAGGTAGATATCGAGGTAGCCGTCGTTATCGATGTCGCCGAAGTTAGCGCCCATCGGCATGAAGACCTTGTCGAGGCCGGCATCCCTGGTGGCGTCGCGGAAGGTTCCGTTGCCCAGATTGCGATAGAGCTTCAGCGTTCCGGCATTGTGCGGCAGGCCCAGGTAAGTGCGGGCGGTTTCATCCGTGGACATGAAGTAACTGGAGACGAATAAGTCGGGCCAGCCGTCGTTATCGTAATCGAAGAACCAGGCGGGGAAGCTATGTCCGGTGCCCAGCACGCCGGCCTGCCTGGCGATATCGGTGAAGGTGCCGTCGTGGTTGTTGTGCAGGAGAGCGTTGTAGCCGCGATAGTTGGAAACGTAGATATCGACGTAGCCGTCGCGGTCGAAATCGGCGGCGGTGACGCCCTTGGTGAAGCCGGTGATGGCGGTGCCGGATGCGCGCGAGATGTCCTTGAAGGTGCCGTCGCCGTTATTCAGGAAGAGTTGATTGGGTCCGCTTTCGCTGCCCGCGTAGAGGTCCAGGAGGCCGTCGTTATTGATGTCCAGCCAGACGGCGGTTTGGGTAGCGGTGGGCGCGCCGAGTCCGGCTTCCCGCGTGACGTCGGTGAAGGTGCCATCGCAGTTATTGCGCAGAAGCGACTTGCGCTGCGGAGCTTCCCAGCCGCCGCGGAGCACCAGGATGTCCAGGCAGCCATCGTTGTTGTAATCGGCCTGAATGGTGTTGAGGCCGCCGAGTTGCCCGCCGAGTTTCGATTGCGCGGAGCGATCCTCGAAGGTGCCGTCGCCTTTGTTGTGGAACAGATGCATGGGGCCGCACATGTCGAAGCCGGAGGTGACGATGTCGAGCCGGCCGTCGTTATCGAAATCGTCCACGATGATGCCGGCGGCCATGGAGAAGAGGTTGAGTCCGGCGGCGGGTGCGACGTCTTTGAAGCGGCCCAGGTCCTCGGCGGAGGTGAAGGCGGTGGGCGGCAGCAGGTACTGTTTGGGAATGGCCGCGGGATATTGGCCGAGCGTCATGGAGGCGATGGTGAGGAGCCATTTTACTTCGAGGTCGTCGGGGCGGCCTTTGAGGAAGGCGAGGAAGTGGTCGACGGCCTTTTGCGAATCGGCGGACTTCGCGTACTTCATGGCGGGGGCGATGGGAAAGAGACAGCGCTCGCCGGGATGCTGGTAGACCTCGTTGGCCATTTCGGACTTGTGCAGGTAGGCGATGCCGAGCAGTTCTTCGAGGTAGGGCAGGGCGCGAGGCAGGTCGGCTTTGGCGCGCGCGTAAGCCCGTTCGAACTGTTCCACGGCCTGGTCCATTTCGCCGCGATAGGCGTGCAGTTGGCCGCGGGCGACTCGGGCGGACATGGCATCGGCCGCCGGCGTGGACGCGGTTTCCGCGGCGATGAGGCTATCGGCGCGCGCCACCATGGCGGCGTAGGATTGGCGGCGCATGTCGCAGGCGGTAGCGAGGTCGAGGTTCCAGCCTTCGGGTTTGGGGATGCCGGCGAGAGCGGCTTCGGCTTCGTTGAGACCGGAGAGATCGAAGGTGAAACGCACGCTGCTTTCGGCGCTGGAGGCGAACTGGCGCGCCCGTTCGGTCTCCGCGAGGCCGGCAATTTCGGTCGGTGGCAGCAGCTTCAGAATGGCGAAGCCCGTGGGAATTTTGACGGTCGCGGAGATGGCGCCGGGCTGGAGCGCGGTGACGGCGGCGCGGAGTTCGGCGCGCAGATTGGCCGGGTCCACGCTGGTCATCAGTCCGCCGTCAATCGCGGTAGCGTCGCTCGATTTCTCGCGGGCCAGGACGGCGAAATCGGCGCCCCCCTTGAGTTGCTGCTGGATTTTTTCGGCCTCGGCGGCAGAGGGCACCACGATCATCCGCAGCGCCACGGTGTTCTGTCCGGAGCCGACGGCGAGAAACAGCAGAACGGCGGCGGACAGGCAGATGAGGCAGACACGGGTCATCTTGGTACACAGTGTATCCTGAACGGATGGGCGGGCTTCGAGGTCGCCGGGGCGAGGGATGACCAGACGGGAAATGTTGTGGCTGCCGCTGGCGGCCGGCGCGGCGCGGGCGCAATCCTCCCAGCGGGGGATGGGGTCGCGGAACGTGAAGGCGCTGCCGCGAGGGAAGGCCTCGGGGCTGCCGTTCCACGCCAAGTTCACCAATGTTGCGAAGGCGGCCGGATTGCGCGCGCCGATCGTCTACGGCGATGTGGCGGTGAACGATTACATCCTGGATTCGATGGGCTGCGGCGTGGCCTTTCTGGACTACGACAACGATGGCTGGCAGGACATTCTGCTGCTGACGGGCCGTCGCTGGAGCGCCACTCCGGCGGGCGCGATCCTGCGGCTGTATCACAATAATCGCGACGGCACGTTCACCGATGTCAGCGAAAAAAGCGGGCTCGCGCGCAGCGTCTGGGCCAGCGGCGTCACCGTGGCCGACTACGACAACGACGGCTTCGACGATATCTTCATCACCTGCTGGGGACAGAACATTCTCTTCCACAATAATGGCAACGGCACCTTCACCGATGTCACCGAAAAGGCCGGACTGCTGCACGAGGGCGTGAGATTCGGGTCGGGCTGCACGTGGGTGGACTACGATCGCGACGGGCGGCTGGACCTTTTCGTGGCGCACTACATGGTGTTCGACCGCGCGGCGCTGCCGATTCGCGGCAAGGATCCGACGTGTGTGTATAGAGGGGTGCCGGTCTACTGCCGTCCCGACACGCTGCCGCAGGAGCGGTGCCGCCTGTATCACAACAATGGCGACGGCACGTTTAGCGACGTCAGCGAGAAGAGCGGCGTGCTGGGCGTAAAGCCCGGGTATCCTTTGACCGCCGTGGCGGCCGATTTCGATGGCGACGGCTGGCCGGACCTGTACGTGGCCTGCGACACTTCGCCGAGTCTGCTGTTCCGCAACAATCACGACGGCACCTTCACCGAGCAGGGCCTGGAGAGCGGCGTTTCGCTGAGCGAGGATGGACAAGCGCAGGCGGGAATGGGTCTCGGGATCGGCGACTTCGACACGGACGGAAACTTGGACATCTTCAAGACGCATTTCCGCGACGATACGCCGGGGCTGTACAAGAACAACGGGAAGGCCAATTTTCGCGACGTGACGTATCGTTCCGGTCTGGGAGTGGAGACGCGGTACGTGGCATGGGGCGCGGGCATTGTGGACCTGGACAACGACGGGTTGCCCGATATCTTTTGCACCACCGGCATGGTCTATCCCGAGGTGGAGAAAAAGCTGGCGGAGATTCCGTATAAAACGCCCAACGTGATCTATCGCAATTTGGGCGGCGGCAAGTTCGAAGAGTTGACGACGGAGGCCGGCGAGGCGGTGCTTGAAGCGCATTCCAGCCGCGGCGTAGCGTTCGGCGATTTCGACAACGATGGCGACGTCGACATCCTGATCATGAATATGAACGAGCCGCCCACGCTGTTGCGCAACGATGTGAGCGGCGGAAATCACTGGCTGATGGTGAGGTTGGTGGGCGTGCAATCCAACCGGTCGGCGATCGGCGCGACGGTGGTGGCCACTTATGGGGAGCGGAAGCAGGCGCAGGCTGTGCTGGCGCAATCGTCGTACCTTTCGGTGAACGATCGACGGCTGCATTTCGGGCTGGGCGCGGAGACGAAGGCGTCGCTCGAAATCCGCTGGCCGAACGGGTTAAAGGAAACCATCGCCGACGTGGCGGTCGATCGGATGGTCACGATTAAGGAAGGCTCGGGGCTGGTGTAGCGGCCGAAACCCCGCTATCCCAGCAGTCGTGCCGCGGGCTTGGAGAAGTAGGTGAGGATGATGGAGGCTCCGGCGCGCGTGATCGAGGTCAAGCTCTCCATCATAGCCCGGTCGTGATCCAGCCAGCCATTGCGGACCGCCGCCATGATCATGGAGTACTCGCCGCTCACCTGATAGGCCGCGATCGGGACGTCGAAACGCTGGCGCGCCTGGTAGATCAGGTCCAGATAGGGCATGGCCGGCTTCACCATGATCATGTCCGCGCCTTCCTGCAAGTCCAGTTCGATCTCGCGCATGGCTTCGCGGCCATTGGCGGGATCCATCTGGTAGCTGCGCCGGTCGCCGAACTGCGGCGTCGATTCGGCAGCCTCGCGAAAGGGTCCGTAGAACACGGACGCGAACTTCGCCGCATACGCCAGAATGGGAGTTCCCTCGTACCCGTTGGCATCCAGCGCCTGGCGGATGGCCCACACCCGGCCGTCCATCATGTCCGACGGCGCGACGATGTCGGCTCCGGCGCGGGCATGGGAGAGCGCCGTTTTCGCCAGCCACTGCAAGGTGGTGTCATTATCCACGTCGCCGTTCTTGATGAAGCCGCAGTGGCCGTGACTGGTGTACTCGCAATTGCAGACGTCCGTCACGATCAGCAAGCCCGGCACTTCCTTGCGAATGGCCCGGATGGCCTTCTGCACGATGCCGTTTTCGTCGTAAGCGCCTGAGGCCATGTCGTCTTTGGTTTCCGGCAGACCGAAGAGGATGATGCCGCCGATCCCCAGCGCCTTGACCTCCGCGCACTCCTTCACCGTCTCGTCGATCGACATCTGATAATTGCCAGGCATCGAGCCGATTTCCCGGCGAATTCCCTCGCCCGGACAGACGAACAAAGGCAGGATGAATTGTCCCGGATGAATCTGGGTTTCGCGGACCAGGTTCCGCAGGGACTCTGTGGCGCGCAAACGGCGCAGGCGTTGAGCGGGAAAGGGCATTCACCAAGATTGTAACCCGCTGGTACCGAGCCGTTGTATTTCGCTCTTTTGTGCACCGTGGGGGGGCTTGACATAGGCTCGACTGCGGTTAGAATAAATTTCATCTAAGCGCTGTTATGCAAACCGCTTGTGACCATACCCGCACCCAGATGATCGCCCGGAGAGATGGCGTTGACTATGTCGAGTGTCTCGACTGCCGCGAGATTTTCGAGGCGGAAGACCTTGAACCAGTGAAAGTCGAGGACGACGAAGAATAGCCTTCATGCATGCGTTAGCATGGAGGGAATGCACGATCTCTCATACTTCCGGAACAATTTCGATCAGGTAGCCGCACGCCTCGCCACGCGCAGCAATCCGCCGGCACTGGAACAGTTCCGCGACCTGGATCAGCGCCGCCGCTCCGCCATCACGCAGACCGAGCAGCTCAAAGCCGCCGTCAACAAAGCCAGCGTCGAAATCGGCAGTCTGCGTCGCGAGAATAAGGACACTACCGCGCAGCAGGAGCAGGTCCGCCAGATGAAGGGGGAGATTGCGTCGCTCGATGAGCAGGTGAAGACCGTCGATGCCCAGTTTCAGGATCTGCTGGCCGGCATCCCGAATCTGCCGCACGAATCGGTGCCGGTGGGCAAGGATTCCGAGGATAACGTGGAGGTCCGCCGCAGCGGGGAAGCGCGGCCGTTCGATTTCGAACCCAAGCCGCACTGGGATCTCGGCGCCGAACTCGGCATTTTGGATCTGCCTCGCGCCGCCAAAATCACCGGCGCGCGCTTTGCCCTTTACTGGGACATGGGCGCCAAACTGGAACGCGCACTGACGAATTTCATGCTCGACGTACACAGCCGCGAGCATGGCTATACGGAAGTTCTGCCGCCTTTCATGGTGAATTCACAGAGCCTCTACGGCACCGGGCAGCTCCCGAAGTTTAAAGAAGATCTCTTCAAGTGTGAGAATCACGACTTTTGGCTGATCCCAACGGCTGAAGTGCCCGTGACCAACATTTACCGGGATGAGACCCTGGACGCCGAGGCGCTGCCCATCCGTCTCTGCGCGTACACGCCCTGTTTCCGCAGCGAGGCCGGAGCTTATGGCCGGGACGTCCGCGGCATCATTCGGGTCCATCAGTTTCAGAAGGTGGAGCTGGTGAAATTCACCCGGCCTGAGGAAAGCTACGCCGAGCTCGACAAACTCACCGGCGATGCCGAGGACATTCTGCGCCGCCTGGGACTGCCGTTCCGCACGGTCGTGCTCTGCACCGGGGACATGGGTTTCTCCTCGGCCAAGACTTACGACATCGAAGTCTGGCTGCCGGG
>DASZMZ010000326.1:0-18473 GCA_035551455.1 Candidatus Sulfopaludibacter sp. | reverse complement strand
CGTCGCCGCTGGGTCCATTGGCAGGCTCTTCCTGCAGCTGCGCGCCGGTGAAGATCAGGTTCTTGTAGATGGCGCCGGGCGAGGACATGCCGTAGCGGCCTCGCGGGAATTTGTCGGCGACGCCATTCTTCAAATTGACTTTGCCGTTGTCCCCGAAGGCGGTATTGAGCTTGCCCGTCTTGGCGTTCAGCGTGAACAGCCAGCCGTTCATGGTGCCGACGACGATCTGAGGAGGCAATTGCGCGTCGCCACCCCAATAGGTGATGCCGCGGCCGGATGGCGCGAATTCCGATTCGTACTCCCAGATTTTTTTGCCGGTCTCCGGCTCCAGAGCGACGATGCGGTTGTAAGCCGTGGAGAGGTACAAGATTCCGCCCACCATGAGCGGCGTGGCTTGAGATGCTCGATTGCGGGGCGCCGGTTTAGCTTCGACGCCTTCCGATGCCGCCACGGCGGCGGGCTTGGTATCGTAAGTCCACGCCACCTGCAGTTTGGTGACGTTGCCGGTATTGATCTCTTTCAATGGAGAATACTGAAGTCCGCCGGCATCGTGTCCGTGAAGAGGCCAGTCCGTCTGGGCGGTGGCCGTGAATTGCACGGCCGCGGTCAGCGCGATGATGATTGGAAACCGAAATACCACTTACTTCTTCCCCCCGCTCTTTTTTGCCGCGTGCATCTTGTTCCAGAAAATGAAGGTGCCCCGATTGGTGGACGTAATGATGTCCACCGCACCATCGTGATTCAGATCCACAGCCGCAAAGTGAGATCCCACTCCCGAGCGATTGTGAATCAGTTCCGGCACGAATTCGGCGCCGCCTTCGGCTTTCGGATTGCGCACCGTACGATACCAGTAGAGGACGGACGGACCGTATGGATCGGGATCCGTATAGCTCTCCAGATGCGAGTAGGAGCGCTTGCCCACGATGAAGTCCGGAATACCGTCGCCATCCAGATCGGCAAAGATGGAGGCGTGCGGCTCTGAGAAGGTAACGTCGCCGGCATTCTTGGTGGAGAAGTCGCCCATGATGTTGTGTTGGACGAAAGTGATTTTGCCCTCCTTGTCGCGCTTCTGCTCAAACCAGGCCAAGCCCCAGCCGTGCGCCTGGAGTGAGGTTACGACGTCGGCGAGACCATCGCCGTTCACGTCGTAGATGCCCATTTCCGCGCCGCCGCTGCCGAAGTTGACAGGGTGGAACAGCCACGGCTCCTGCGTGGAGCCTTTCGGCGGATGCTCCCACCAGCCCTTGGGGCCGACGATGTCCATGCGGCCATCGCCGTTGATATCGCCTACGCCCATACCGTGCGCGCCGACGCCGATATTCTCTGAGACTTTGTGGACGATCCACGGCGCGGTGGGATTGGCGGGATCCGGCTTGGCGTATTCCATGGCGCCATCGCCGCCGAAGAGCACGGCTGGCTTGCCATCACCGTCGATGTCCTTGAGCAACTCGATTTCGGTGGAGGCGTGCGGGACCACGTTGTAGCGGTCCCAGCGGCGGGATTCGCCCTTGGGATTCACGTAGAGGTAGATGGGGCGCTGGTCCACCATCAGAATGTCAGGCCAACCGTCGCCGGTGAAATCGTAGGCGAAATTCACCATGCCCTGGGTGAACTGATTGCTGGGATTGTAGGTGCGTGCGGTGGTGAACTCGTGCCGTTCGGTGTATTTGGGGCCGAGGTAATAGAACGGTCCCGAGATGACGTCGAGCACGCCATCGTGATTGATATCGGCGGCCGCGGCGCACCAGCCATAGTAGAAATCGCTAATGCGCTGCATGGTGAAGTTCGGCGAGACGACTTCGGCCGGATCGATCTTGGGATTCAGATCCTTATAGGAGACGTCTTTGAAATGGACGTCGCCGCCGGTGTAGAGGGCGAAGGGGCCGAAGCCCATCATACGGTCCGTAGTGGAAGCGCTGACGCCGCCGCGTCCATTGATTTGGGCGTTGAGGACGTCGGCGTCGAGGATCACCTGCACGGTCTGCCATTCGTTGGGCGTGAGCGCGGGACCGCCGCGGCCACCGCGTCCGGCGCGACCGCCACCGGCTGGTGCGGGAGGCGCTGCTTTGGCCGCCTCTTCCATTTCCGCGCGAGTGGGCGCGGGCTTGGAGAAGCCGGGGACCAGATCTTCGCCGCCGCTGAAGCGCGCGGAGCCCATGCGGATCATGGGGCCGGGACCGGGTCCGAGTTTGGTGCGATGGGTTTCGTTGCCCTGGGCGTCGAGCACGACGTCGTAGGCGGCGACGTCGCCTTCGGCGAGCGAGACGAAGATGCCTTTCATGCCGTCGGGCGTCTTTTCGGCACGGAGCAGTAGGCCGGTTTTGCAGGGACCGGTGCATCGGAAGGAGGCCGAGAAGGCAACGTCCTGGTAGCTCTTATCGAGCACCAGCCAGCCTCCGCCCTGCTGGGCAGCGCCGGTGATTTCGCCATTTTCGGCATGCCAGGCGGCGGAACCGAGGGGGTGCCAGCCAGTGAGGCTGGACCCCTTGAATACGACGTCGGGCCGAAAATTCTGGGCTGCCGTCAGCACAGCGGCAATGAGCACACAACCCGCCACCAGGCCGCATACGAGGCGGCTCTTCTTCGACATAACTTCTCCTTCCCGACGGCTGGTCGAACGCTGGAGACCGACCAGCTACGTAGGCAAATTCCAGCCTTCGCGATAACGACGCTGGAACAGCTTGTTGGCGTCGTCATCGTTGATGATCGTTTCGTCCTTCGCGTTAAACCGCAGAATCTTGCCTTTGTTTCGTACCGCGATATTGCCGATGACGGCACTCTTGGACAGCATTCCACCGTAACCGAAATGCGAGCCGGCCTGCTTACCGGCTTTGATCGAGTCGACCCAGTCCAGCCAGTGGCCGCCGAGATCGCCGCCTGCCTGGAGTCTGGGGATGGTCATGTCGGGCCGCTTGAAGGATTTGTCGAGATCGTCCGGATACAGCCGTACGAGGCCCGGGGTGGATTTCATGGAAGAGCCGTGGAAGACCTTGCCGAACAGGATGCTGCCTTGGGAGCCGACGATCATGCCGCCGCCGGATTCGTCAGGGAGCTTTTCGTCTTCCTTCCAACCTTGCGGACGCGGCGGGCGGGCCGGACTATTGAGATACCACGATACGGTGACCGGAGGCTTGTTGCCGCGCGCCGGATAGGCGCAGCGCAATTGCGAATAATTCGGATAGGTCTGATTGTTGGTCTGGGGATTGTAGGCTTCGTCGGTTTCGGCTTCGATTGATTCGGGAAGTTCGAGGTCCAGGGACCATGCCACGGGATCGAGATAGTGGCAGACGAAATCGCCCATGACGCCGGTGCCGAAATCGAGCCATCTGCGCCAGGAGAGGGGCAGGTATGCGGGGTTGAACTTGCGTGTGGGAGCCGGTCCCAGCCAGAGGTCCCACTTGATCTCGGGAGGGACGGGGATGTCGTCGCTCAGGATCTTGGTGAAATCATACTGGCCGGTCCAAGCTACGGTACCCACCTTGCCAGCGGCCGGGGCGGGACGCCTGCCCGCGCCTTCGAACAGGTGGACTTCTTTCACGGAGCCGATGGCGCCGGCGCGCACCCACTCGACGAGCGAGCGGACATCGTAATTGGAATGGCCTTGATTGCCGGTCTGGGTGATGACGTTGTACTTTTTGGCGGCCGCCATCATGGCGCGCACTTCATGCATATCGTGGGCCAGAGGCTTTTCACAATATACATGCTTCTTCATGCGCATGGCCGCGATGGAGGCGTGCGCATGGGAATGATCGGCGGTGGCGACTACTACCGCGTCGATACTCTTGTCCATCTCCGCGAGCATGATGCGGTAATCGTCGAACCGCTTGGCTTGCGGATACTGCGCCGCCATTTTGCCCGCGGGAAACTCGCTTCGGGACTCGGTTCGCCAGTCCACGTCGCAGAGGGCGACGATGTTGTGATCCGTGAGGTTGCGGAGACTGACGGCTCCACGGCCGCCGGTTCCGATCATGGCGATATTCAGCTTTTCACTCGGAGGAGTGGCCCCTCCCCGACCGAGCACCCGGGCGGGGAAGAAGGAGAAGCACCCAACTGCCGTGCTTGTGGCGAGCATGTCTCGCCGCGTGATTCGTTTCATAGGTGATCACTCACCAGGGGCTGCCAGCGGGCGGCTCCCGGTCATCTCACACAGTGTGCCTGATAGCCTGCGATCTTTGCACAATATACAATGCTAATTGTATAGTCCCTCGGTAGGATGCTATCAGCCTAGTGGGTCGAAGTCAAGGCAAAGTGAGGGCCGTCACAGGGAGACTAGCTCGATTCCCTCTTTCTTGCCGAGGTTGCGCGAGTACTGCTTGTCCTTCGCGTTGTTCCAGTGTTCGTGAACTCCGAGGCTAGTGGTGAGCACGGTGCCATCCTGCTCGGGATCGTATTTGGTGCCGGAGGGTGGATTGCCGACTTGCGCCGCTTCGTGTAGGAAGTTGTCGGGACTGCCGCCGTGCACCTGTTTGGCGCGCGGTTCGTTGCGGAGGAAGTCCAAGCCCACGGAGTCGATTGCGACCGGGTCCTGCGACATGAAGATGCTGGAGGTCCAGTGGTCGTTGAAGGACTGGAAGCGGACGACGTTGGTCTCACTCTCTTCGGCGGAATACAGACCATCGAGCATGTAGAGCAGAGCCTTGCCGCCGATCTGGCGATGGCCCATGATGTCGACGAAGGCGTTGTAGGAGCCGAGCGGGCGGGAGCGGCTGATGAAACTGTGATAGACGCGCGGGCCCCAATAGTCCTGACTCGGCCAGTAGATGGAGCCGTTGTTGTTCTTGGTGCAGAGCGTGACGCCGCAGATGCCGTGAGCGCGGAGGAGGGCGAGGTTGATGCGGTACTTGGCCTCGACGACGCAGCGTGGGACGAAGGCGGTGCCGACGCCTTTATCGGAGAATTTGATGGGGTCGGTGGTATCGGGGATGACCATGACGCGGCCGTTGGCGGCGCGGTTGGGATTCACCTGGAATACGATCTTGTGCAGCCGGGTGTCTTTGTCGGCCATGATGCGGTTGTAGATGGGGTCGCCGATGTAGCGGTCGCCGGTGGCGTCGTAGAGGGTGATGTCTTCGCCGGGGACGCCGGCCTGTTGGACGAGTTGGCGGAGTAAGGCATGAGCGACCTGGGGACTCGGCATACCGCGGCCACTTTGCCAGGGCGCGGTATTGGAGCGGTCGTTATTCATGTTGATCTTGATGGAGATCTTTTCGCCGGGTTTATAGCCGTTGTCGCCGAAGTTGCGGGTCTTATTGAAGTGGTGGAATAGCTGCTTCCAGGCGTCCTTGTCGGACTTATGGCCGGTGAGGCCCTGCAAGGAGCGGGAGACCATGGCGTCAGCGATTTTCGGGTCGCAATTGGCGTCGTCCCACCATTCTCCGGTGGCGGACTTGACTGAATTGGGTTCGGTGATGCCGTCCCATTTGGCGACTTCGGGGTTGTGGACCCAGACGACGCGGCCGGGGAAGATTCCCTTCCCTTCGCCCATGGGATTGTTGGCTCCATCACTGGGCACGAATGGTTCGGCCGGTACCCCGCGCCGCACCTGTGCATGCATACCCGGACAAACGCCGAGCGCCACCGAAGTGGCCAGAAGGTCCCGCCTTGTCAGCTTCATCGCGTTCCTTATTGCATTGCGTATTATGCAATTTGTATTGCTCTAAGTCTCAGCGCAATTATATGCGACGGCACAGGCGGACGCAATCGGATTCAGAGTTTAGGGGCGTTTTTTATTTTTAGCCTGAAGTTTGTGGGCGTTGACGATGGCGGGGATGAGACCGGGGAAGCGCTTTTGGAGTTCGGCGCAGCGGGAGACGTTGTGCAGTTCAACGCCGCGGCGTTCGCTGCGGATCAGGCCGGCTTCGCGGAGAGCTTTGAAGTGCTGGGAGAGGGTGGATTTCGGAATTTCCTTTTCGCTGACCTTGAGGAAATTGGAGCAGGTCTGGGAACATTCCGAGCCTACGATGTCGGCATAGATGGAGGCGCGGACCGGGTCGGAGAGGGCGTGGAGGATGGCTTCGACGGTGATTTCGTCGAGCGATGGATGGAAGAGCGGCCTCACTTCTTCACTGTAGCGCCAAAAGGAGCAAAAGCTTAGTTCGTATGTTCTGAACTATTGAATCTTGGGCAGAGGGCAACGCATCTTAACGGGCATGAGCAAACTCACAGGAAAAGTTGCAGTAGTGACCGGCGCTTCGAAGGGAATCGGGGCGGGCATTGCCAAGGCTTTGGCGGCGGAAGGGGCTTCGGTGGTGGTCAATTACGCTTCCAGTAAGGCGGGGGCGGACACGGTGGTGGCGGCGATCGAGAAGGCCGGGGGCAAGGCTGTCGCCGTGAAGGGCGACGTTTCGAAAGCTGCGGACGCGGCGGGGATTATCGACGCGGCGATTCAGAACTACGGACAGCTCGACGTGCTGGTGAACAACTCGGGCGTGTACGAATTCGCTCCGATTGAGAATGTCACCGAAGACCAGTTCCATCGCATCTTCAATACCAACGTGCTGGGTCTGCTGCTGACGACGCAGGCGGCGGTGAAGCATCTCGGCGAAGGCGCGAGCATCATCAATGTGGGGTCGGTGGTGAGCCGCATCACGCCGCCGAACAGTTCCGTGTACACGGGAACGAAGGGCGCGGTGGACGCCATCACGGGCGTGCTGGCGCGCGAACTGGGGCCGCGGAAGATCCGCGTGAATGCGCTGAATCCGGGCATGGTGGAGACCGAAGGCTCGCACGCGGCGGGCTTTATCGGCAGCGATTTTGAGAGCGGCACGGTGAAGCAGACGCCGCTGGGTCGGCTGGGCCAACCGGCAGACATCGCGTCGATCGCGGTTTTTCTGGCGTCGGACGATTCGGCGTGGCTCACAGGTGAGCAACTTCTGGCCGGCGGCGGACTGCGTTAAGCGGCCTTGTGGTTCTGCGCCGATTTCAGCATGGAATTCATGCAGGCGAGCAGGTAGGCGAGTCCGACGTTGGGACGGAACGCGCCCGGGGCGCCGGGAGTTCCCCTGCCTGCGCCATCGGGCGCGGGAATGACGCCGACGGACGGGACATGGTCGGGAATCACGATGCCATCGAAGTTGACGTCGACCAGGGCCTGCATCACCTTGCTCATATCGAAGTAGCCGTCGTCGATGAGCGTTTCGGTGAAGTGGGGGAGAGGCGCGCTGACATTGCGGAAGTGGATTTTGAATAACTTCTTCATGCCGCCGAAGTACTTGATGGTCTCGACGGGATCCTTGCCCATCAGCTTGCCGCCTTCGAGCCAGCAGCCGCAGCAGAGGCACATGCCGATGTTGGGGCTGTTGGCAATTTCGAGGGCCTTTTTGTAGCCCTCGAAGCTGGAGAAGATGCAGCGCGGAACACCGGCGAGCATGGGCTGGGGCGGATCGTCGGGATGGATGCCGATGCGGACTCCTGCCTCTTCGGCGACGGGGACCACCTTCTTGATGAAGTAGGTGTAATTTTCCCAGATCTCGTCCTGGGAGAAGACGCGGCCGTGGGAGAGCGGTTCGGTATAGGTCTTGCCGGCCCAGGTGCCTTTTAAGTTCGGACTGGAGAGGTCGCAATCGGCGCCGGTATAGCCGCGGGGCAGACTCGCGCGGCCGCTGCGCCAAATCCCGTTGCCCATGTGGGCGTAGGTGCTATAGGGAATACCGGCCTTGCCGAGATAGCGGATGTAGTTGAGGTACTCTTCGATTTTCTGGTCGCGGCCGGGAAGGTTCAGCGTGACCTCGGGCATGTTGTGCAGGCTGCCGCTGGGTCCGACGCCGCTGCCGATGTTGTAGACCTTGAAGCCGGCGGCCTCCCATTGCTCGCGCATTTTGATGAAGCCCTCGGCGTTGGCCTGTTCCTGGGAAGGCGCCAGGCTGACCCACTTGACCCCAAGCTGCTTGAGGTAGAGCATGTTCTCCGGGGTGGAGGGGCCTGCGCTGGTGCCGATCTTAATGCCGGGCGGAATGGGTCTCATGGAGGCGGAGCCACTGCTGGAAGACGCCAGCAGCGCCGCTCCACCGATTGCCAGTCTGGCGAAATCCCTACGCGTCGATTCGGGTTCGATCATCCGTGTGTGCCTCTGCCTTAGACTTTATCGCGTGGCGATGGTTTTGAAAAAGCTGAAATCGAGCTGCTCGTAATATTCTTTGTAGCCGTGCGAGACGTTGGGAAGAATCCGATACTCGTGCGGGATACCGAGTTTCGTGAGGCGGGCGTGGAAGGCTTCGTTGACGGGGAGCGTGAAATCCTCGGTGCCGACGATGATGCGGATGGGCGTGCGGCTTTGGATGGCGGCGAGATTCTTCTCTGCCAGGACGAAGGGATTCGCCGCCAGGTCGGCGGGAGTGGCGGGAGCGCGGCCGGGCGCAAGGGGCGCGGCGGGGTCGGACAAACCGTTACAGAGGCCGGAGAGCATGCCGAACATTTCCGGGTATTTGAAGCCGAGGTGGAAAACGCCGTAGCCGCCCATGGAGAGGCCTTCGAGCACGCGCGCTTCGCGTCGGGGAATGGTGCGGTAGGTGGCGTCGATGTGCGGGATGAGGTCCTTCATGATGACCGATTCGATGGGGCGCTTGCCGTCGGGGGAATCGAGGAAGCGGCCGTCGGGAAGGCCTTCGACGAGGACGGCGATCATGGGCGGAATCACGCCATCGTGGATTGCGGCGTCGAGTTTTTGGACCCAGATATCGCCGACGCGCTGACTGCCGCCTCCGCCGTGCAGGTAGTAGATGACGGGATAGCGGGTGGCGCGGTCCTTGACGTAAGCGGGCGGGAGGTAGATGAGGTAGCTGGCCTCCCCGTGGGGACCGAGCGAGGCAGCGGGGAATGTCCGATAGAGCGTGCCAGTGGGGGCGTCGATGATGGGGTCCACCCAGGCATCGCCGACGGGATCGATTTTGCCGAGCCAGAAGCGGACATGGGCGCCGTTTTTGAGGTGCTTGTCCAGGAAATTCTCGACGGTGTCGGCGCCGGCGCCTTCGCGCAGCTGCTGAAAATCGCGTGCGGCGCCTTTGACGACTACCAGCGTGGAATCCGCGCCGGCCTTGGGGAGATCGCGATCGCCGTGGACGATCAGGAGGGGCGCGCCGCTCTTGGCGGCTTTTGCGGGACCGGCGAAATCGACGGCGGCTTGCAGGCGGGCTTCGGGGTCGGCCGCAAGGAGCGCGGCGAGGCGGCCGCCTTCGCCGAAGCCCCAGACGCCGATGTGAGCGACGTCGAGGTTGTACTTGGGGCCATTGTCGCGGAGCCAGCGGAGGGCGGCACGGCAATCGTCGAGCGTTCGGTAGTCCAGGCTGGCGACGGCGTATTCGTTACCGACGAGGCGGGCGATGGGAGTGGGGTAACGGGACTGGCCGCCGTGAATCCAGAGGATCACGGGTAAGGGCTGGCGGGCCTGCTGCGGGAGGTAGAGGTCGAGGGCGAGGCTCTTGCCGGCGGCACGGGAATACTCGAGGTTGCGCTCTACGGCGAACTTCATTCCCGGCCATTCGCGCACGGGCTGAGCTGCGAGGCTCCACGAAAGGAGGAGAAACAGAGCAGCAGGTCCTTTTCGCATGGTTGCAGGGTAGCAGAGTTTTGGGATGGGTGCTCACCACGGCCCTTGGCCGGGCGGGCCCTTGGCAGGGCGGCATCAGGTACTAGGCGACTCCGCCGGGGATCAGGAAGGCGGGGCGATTGGCGTAGCTGGGTTGGCGGGAGAAGCGTTTGCGGAGGCGGTCGAAGTAGAGGTAGATCACCGGGGTGGTGAAGAGGGTCAGCATCTGGCTGACGACGAGGCCTCCGACGATGGCGATACCGAGAGGCCGGCGGAGCTCGGCTCCGGCGCCCCAACTGAGGGCCATCGGCAGGCCGCCGAGCAGGGCGCACGCCGTGGTCATCATGATGGGGCGGAAGCGTAGCAGGCAGGCCTGGTAAATGGCGTCGCGCGCATTCATGCCTTCATTGCGTTCGGCGGCGAGGGCGAAATCGATCATCATGATCGCATTCTTCTTGACGATGCCGATTAGCAGGATGATGCCGATCATTCCCACGATATCCAGATCGCTCTTGAACAGCACCATGGCGACGAGCGCTCCGACGCCCGCCGAGGGCAGGGTGGAAATGATGGTGAGCGGGTGAATGAGACTCTCGTACAAAATGCCCAGGACGATGTAGACCGCTACGAGCGCGGTGAGAATCAGGATGGGCTGATTGTTCAGGGCCTCCTGGTAGGCGCGCGCCGTGCCGGCAAATTTGCCGGTGATGTTGGTGGGCAAACCCATATCCTGTTCCGCCCGCTTGATGGCGGCCACGGCGTCACTGAGCGCGACATTTTCGCCAAGGTTGAAAGAGAGCGTGGTAGCCGGGAATTGGCCCTGGTGCGGCAGCGATATGGGCGTGATGCCCTGGGTGAAATGCGTGAAGGTGGAAAGGGGCACGTTGCTGCCCTTGGGCGTCTGCACGTAGATCGTATTGAGAAAGTCCGGACTGGCCCACCACTGCTGCTGGAGCGCGAGCACCACGTGGTACTGATTGATGGACTTGTACATCACCGAGACCTGCCGCTGTCCGAAGGAATCATAGAGGGCCGAATCGACGGCTTGCGCGGTGAGGCCGAGACGGGAGGCGGTATCGCGATCGATGACCACATTGGCCGAGAGGCCGGAATTCTGCTGATCGCTACTGACGTCGGCGATCTCCGGCAGGGTCATCAGACGCTCCATGACTTTGGGACCCCACAAGGCCAGCGAATCGAAGTCCGGGGCCTGGAGCGTGTACTGGTATTGGGCGTTGCCCTGGCGTCCGCCGACGCGCACATCCTGCGAATTCTGGAGGAACATGGTGGCGCCGGGGACGCCGGAGGTCTGGCGGCGCAAGCGCGCCACCACCTGGTCGGAAGTTGCTTTGCGGACGCCGACGGGTTTGAGCTGGACGTTGATTTGCGCGGAATTTCCGCCGCCTCCGAAGCCTCCGCTGCTACCGGCGACCATGGTGACGGCCTCGACGTCGGGATCGGAGTGGATCTTCTCTTCAAACCACTTGGCTTTGGAGACGAGCGCCTGATAGGAGATGTGCTGCTGGCCCATGATGGCGCCCTGCAAGCGGCCGGTGTCCTGCTGCGGGAAGAAGCCCTTGGGGACCTTGTTGTACAGGTAGACGTTCATGCCCAGAGTGAGCAGCACCGTGACGAGGATGGATGCCGGATGGTCCAGCACCACTTCGAGGGCCGCGCCGTAGCTGGAGATGATGAACCGGTAGAACTTCTCGGTCTGCATGTAGATCCAGCCGTGATTGTGTTCGACCTTGAGCAGATGGCCGCACATCATGGGGATGACGGTGAGAGAGACGACCATGGACAGCGTGATGGACGCGGCCAGGATGACGGCGAACTCGCGGAACAGGCGGCCGACGACGCCGCTCATCATCAGAATGGGAATGAAAACGGCAATCAGCGAGATGCTCATCGAAAGCACGGTGAAGCCGATCTCGGCGGCCCCTTTATAGGCTGCCTGCATTGGTTTCATGCCGTCTTCGATGTGACGCATGATGTTTTCGATGACAACGATGGCATCGTCCACCACGAAGCCGGTGGCGATGGTGAGGGCCATGAGCGAAAGATTGTCGAGGGTGTAGCCGAGCAGGTACATGGCGCCGAAAGTGGCGATGATGGAGACCGGGACGGAGATGCTGGGAATGAAAGTGGACCAGCCGCTACGCAGGAACATGAAGACCACCAGCACGACCAGACCGATGGAGACGATGACGTTGCGCTGTGCATCGTGGAGTGAATCGCGCGTGGTGATGGTGCGGTCGCTGGCGATTTTGAAGCGCACGGTGGGCGGAAGCTGGGCTTGGAACGACGGCATCAAGGCCTTGATGCGGTCGACGGTCTCCACAATATTGGCGCCGGGCTGACGGCTGATCTGAATCTGCACCATGGGGTTGCCGTTGACGACGCCGAGATTGCGGACATCTTCGTTGGCGTCGATGACGCGGCCGAGGTCGGAAAGACGGACCGGCGCACCCTTGCGGTACACCACCACGAGGTCCTTATAATCGTCGGCCTTCATCAACTGGTCACTAGCGTAGATGGGGACTTCCCGCTCGCCATTGGCGAGGGAGCCTTTGGGCCGGTTCGAATTGGCATTCTGGAGGAAGGAACCGATCTGGTCGAGCCCCACGTTGTAGCGGGCGAGCGGCTGCGGATTGACTTCGACGCGCACGGCGGGGAGAGAACTGCCGCCCACGTTGACTTGACCGACGCCTTCGACCTGGGCCAGTTTCTGGGCAAAGATGGAGGACGCGATGTCGTACAACTGGGGCCGGGGCACGACATCCGATTCCAGGGTCATGAGGAGAATGGGCTGGTCGGCCGGATTGATTTTGCGGTATTTGGGACGCGACGGAAGATTGGCCGGGAGGAAGCCGGTGGCCGAGTTGATGGCTGCCTGGACTTCGCGCGCCGCGCCATTGATATCGCGGCCGAGATCGAACTGAAGAACGACCGAAGCGGAGCCTACCGAACTGCGCGAGGTCATTTCCGAGATGCCGGCGATGCGGGTGAATTGCTTTTCGAGGGGGGTGGCCACCGACGCCGCCATCACGTCCGGACTGGCTCCCGGCAGACCGGCGCTGACCATGATGGTGGGGAAGTCTACTTCCGGCAGCGCGGCCACCGGCAGCAAAGTATAAGCGATAGCGCCGGCCAGAGTGATAGCGACCAGAAACAGCGTGGTGGCCACCGGCCGGCGAATGAATGGCGTGGAGATGCTCATGCGCCCTTCCTTAATTCACTTCCGCGCCGGACAGGACTTCTTCGTCCTCGCCGACGCCCCGGACCCGGGCGAACCATGCCGCCGCGCGTCCAAAGTACAAGTAGATTACCGGAGTGGTGAACAGCGTCAGCACCTGACTCATGAGCAAACCGCCGATGATACAGATGCCGAGCGGCTTACGCAGTTCGGAGCCCACGCCGCTGCCGAAGGCCAGCGGGACCGCGCCCAACAGCGCCGCCATGGTGGTCATCATGATGGGACGGAAGCGCAGGAGACAGGCCTGGTAGATGGCTTCCTCGGGAGTTTTGCCTTCGTGCCGCTCCGCTTCCAGGGCGAAATCGATCATCATGATGGCGTTCTTCTTCACAATGCCGATCAGCAAGATGATGCCGATGAGTGCAATGACATCGAGATCCTTTTTGAAAAGGATGAGCGCCAGAATCGCGCCGACTCCGGCGGAGGGCAGGGTGGAAAGAATGGTGATGGGGTGAATGAAGCTCTCATACAAGATGCCCAACACCAGGTAGACCGTGATCATGGCCGCAATGATGAGGACGGATTCGTTGGCCAGGGAGGATTCGAATGCCTTGGCCGTTCCCTGGAAACTGGCCTCGATGCTGGCCGGCATGTTGAGGCCCGTGGTGATCTGTTTGATGTGTTCCACGGCCTTACCGAGCGAGGCGCCGGGCGCGAGGTTGAAGGAGAGCGTCACCACCGGAAACTGGCTCTGGTGATTGATGGAGATGGGCGAGGGGATGGAAGTGGCCGTCATGAGCGACCGCAGCGGAGTGGGCGCCAGAGCGGCCGCGCCGGTGAGCGCGCTATTGGTTCCGGCGAGAGCAATGGTGGAGGCGAGATTAGCCGATGCCGACCCAATGGGCAGGTACATATCGCTGAGGGCCGAGTTGTCCTGGCGGTAGCGCGGCGCCACTTCGAGAATCACGTGGTACTGATTCGTCTGGGTGTAGATAGTGGACACCTGACGCTGACCGAAGGAATCGTAGAGCGCGTCGTCGATATTCTGGGGCGTGATTCCGAGGCGGCCGGCGGTATCGCGATCGATCTTCACCAGCAGTCCCACGCCGTTGTTCTGCTGATCGCTGGCCACGTCGCGGAGTTCCGGCAACTGCTTCATGCGCTCCAGGAGACGCGGCACCCAAAGATCCAGCAGCGCCTTATCGGGCGCATCCAGCGCGTATTGATACTGAGTGCGGCTGATGCGGTCTTCCACCGTCAGATCCTGAACGGGCTGGAGGTACAACTCGACGCCCGGCACCTGCTGGAGTTTCGGCTCGAGGCGGCGGATCACATCCAGGGCGGACACGGTGCCGCGCTGTTCCAGCGGCTTGAGGGTAATTTGGATGCGGCCGCTGTTCATGGAGGTGTTGATGCCATCGGCCCCGATGAACGAAGTGAGATTTTCTACCGCGGGATCCTGCCGAATGACTTTGACCAGGTCCTGCTGGCGTTTTGACATGGAGGTAAAAGACACGGTCTCCGGAGCCTGGGAAATGCCCAGCAGGGCGCCGGTGTCCTGGACCGGGAAGAAGCCCTTGGGCACCACTATATAGAGATACACGGTGAGGGCCAGCGTACCCACAGCGGTCAACATGGTGAGCGGCTGATGGCGGAGCACCACGCGCACCATTTTTCCGTAGCCTTCGACAGTTTTGACGAAGCACCATTCAGACCAGCGGTATAGCCTGCCCTGCTGCGATTCGGGACGGTGCTTGAGAATGCGCGCCGACATCATGGGGGTGAGCGTGAGCGAGACGAAGGCGGAGAAGATGATGGTGACGGCGAGCGTGACGGCGAATTCGCGGAAGAGGCGGCCGACGATGTCCGCCATGAACAGCAGCGGGATCAACACCGCGATGAGCGACACGGTAAGCGACACGATGGTGAAGCCGATTTCGGCCGACCCGCGCAGAGCCGCTTCCATGGGCGTATCGCCGCGCTCGATATAGCGCGAGATATTTTCAATCATCACGATCGCGTCGTCCACGACGAAGCCGGTGGAAATGGTCAGCGCCATCAGGGAGAGGTTGTCGAGACTGTAGCCCAACAGGTACATGACGCCGAAGGTGCCGACCAGCGAGAGCGGCACTGCGACGCCCGGAATGATGGTGGCCGACGCGCTGCGCAGAAACAGGAAGATGACCATGACCACCAGTCCGGTGGTGAGGAGCAGTTCGAATTCCACGTCCTCGACGGAGGCGCGAATGGTGGTGGTGCGGTCGGAGATCACCTGGACGTGAATGCCTTCCGGCAGCGATGCTTCGATTTGGGGAAGGATGGCTTGGACTGTGTCGACGACGCTGATGATGTTGGTGCCGGGTTGGCGCTGAATGTTCAGCACGATGGCCCGGTCGTCATTCACCCATGCGGCAAGTTTGGTGTTCTCGGCTCCATCGATGACAGTGGCCACGTCGCGCACACGCACGGGAGCGCCGTTGCGATAGGCGAGGATGATGGGGCCATACTGCGGGCCGGCCTGCAACTGATCGTTATCGTTGATGGTCCACGACTGGTCGGGTCCATCGAAGCTACCCTTGGCCTGGTTCACATTGGCGCTGCTGAGCGCGGTGCGCAGAGCTTCCAGACTGAGCCCATACGAAGCCAGGGCCGTGGGGTTGGCCTGGACACGCACGGCGGGACGCTGGCCGCCGCTGATGCTGACCAGCCCGACGCCGCGCAACTGGGAAATGCGCTGCGCCATGCGGGTTTCGGCGAGTTCTTCGACCTTGGGCAGAGGCACCAGGTTCGAGGTGATGGCCAGAGTGAGAATGGGCGCGTCGGCCGGATTGGTTTTACTGTAGATGGGCGGGAACGGGAGATTATTGGGAAGAAAACTGGAGGAGGCGTTGATGGCCGCCTGCACTTCCTGTTCGGCGATATCAATGCTGAGATCGAGTGAGAATTGGAGGGTGATCAGCGAACTGCTGAAAGAGCTGATCGAGGTCATCTGGGTGAGGCCGGGCACCTGGCCGAATTGCTTTTCCAGGGGAGCGGTGATGGAAGACGTCACCACTTCCGGGCTGGCGCCCGGATAGAAGGTCTGCACCGTGATGGTGGGATAGTCTACCTGGGGAAGCGCGGAGACCGGCAATTGCCGGAAGGCCGTGACGCCGACCAGCACCACCCCGGCCATCAGCAACGACGTCGCTACTGGCCTGAGGATGAAAATGCGTGAGGGACTCACCTGCTCTCGCTCCCGCTCTTTCCTTTTTTCCCGCCGCCGCCGTCGTCCTGCTTACCCTTGCCGCCGCCCTTCTTGGAGCCACGGCCTTTGCCGCCGCCCTTAGTGGGGTCAAAGCCGGGGGGATTTTCCAACTCTCCGGCCTTGCGGACGCGAACGGCCGCGCCCTCAATGAGGCGATCGGTGCCGTCGATGACGACACGGTCGCCATCGGAGATGCCGCTCAGGACGTCAGCGGAAGTGGCGGTGGTGATGCCTACCTGGACGGGTTTCAGATGGACTTTGGAATCCTCGTCCACCACGTAAACGAACGTGCCCTGCTGACCGTTTTGGATGGCCACAACGGGGACCACCAACTGGTTGGACAGGGTGTCCACCAGGACGCTGATGTTGACGAATTGCTGCGGGAAGAGCGAGTTGTCTTTGTTTTCGAAAATGGCTTTCAGCTTCGAGGTGCCGGTGCTGCTGTCAATCTGATTGTCCATGGTGAGCAAAGTGCCGCTGGCCAGTTTCTTGGAATTGTCGCGATTGTAGGCGTCCACGGTGAGGTGGATGCCGGCGCGCACTTTGTGGCTGACTTGCGGAAGATTGTCCTCGGGGATGGTGAAGAGGACGGAGATAGGCTGAAGCTGCGCCATGGTCACCATGCCGTTGGCATCGCCGGCGCGCACGATGTTGCCCGGGTCCACGAGGCGCAGGCCCATGACGCCGGTGATGGGGGCCGAAATTTTGGAATACGCCAATTGCAATTCCGCATTTTCAATGGACGCCTGATCCTGCTTTACGGTGGCGCCATACTGTGCCACCAGTGCGGTCTGCGTATCCAACTGCTGGCGTGGAATCGAATTGGTGGTCACCAGACCCTGGTAGCGCTCCATATCGACTTTGGCATTGGCCAGTATGGCCTGATCGCGCGCGAGCGTGGCTCGGGTCATGTCGAGGGCCACCTGATAGGGCCGCGGGTCGATCTCAATCAGGGTGTCGCCTTCCTTCACCAGATCGCCTTCGTTGAAATGGACCTTCATCAACTGGCCGTCCACACGCGATTTGACGGTGACGGTGTAATAGGGGCTGACGTTGCCGAGGCCGTTCAGATAAACGGGGATGCTGGAGCGCGTAACCTTGGAAACTACCACCGGAACCGGTCCCAGGCCCGCACCGCGGCGGCCGCCTCCGCCTCCGCCGCCTCCGCCGGAGGTCTTGGGGGCGCTGCTGGGCTCGCCGGCGTGCCAGACGGCGTAGCCGGTAATGCCGACGATGATCAGCAGAAAGACAACCCAGATCAATCCGCGTTTTTTCCGTTTGCCGGGCTGACCTATGGCGTGGCCCTGCGGCAGTGGTTCAGGTGCTTTTATAGTTGAGGACATTCAAACCGCGTTTCGGAATACACAATTATAGGCGCTTGAGAGCTGAAAACGCCGGAAGCTCATTCTATCGAATAGCGGGGCGCATGAGGGAATCGCCTCTAGAATTCGCTTTTTATAGCCTCGGCGTGCCAGACCGTTGCGCGCGAGTGGAGCCAACTGGGAGCTACAATCAGGGTCAACGCTATGTGGCCTTATCGAACCCTGGCAGCTTTGGCATTTGTAGCGGTTCTGTGCTGCCCTTCGGGGGCGCAGCCGGCCGGCCCACAGACCCCGGCCCGGCCCACTGGAATCGTAATCACTTCGTCGATCGACAAGCCCAGAGGCGCCCGTCGGTTAGAAGAGAGGGAATTCGGTGGCTACCTGCTGGTCTACTTCAAGGATCAGACACAATCGGCTTACTTTGCGATAAGCCGCGACGGGTACACTTTCACCGATGTGAACAGCGGACAGCCGGTATTTGACGGCGCGATGCTGGCCGAGCAAAAAGGCGTTCGGGACCCGCACATCACGCGCGGACCGGACGGCGCCTTTTACCTGGCGATGACCGACCTCCACATCTTCGGACAGCGTGCCGGCTTCCGCACGACTCAATGGGAACGGCCGGTGGAGCAGTACGGTTGGGGCAACAACCGCGCCCTGGTCCTGATGAAGTCGTGGGATCTCATCCACTGGACGCACTCCGATTTCCGCGTCGACAGGGCCTTTCCCGAACTCGGCGACATCAGCGCATCCTGGGCGCCGGAGACGATTTACGACCAGCAGAAGGGCAAGATGATGGTCTACTTCACGGTCCGGGTCGGTCCTCAGGAATGCCACATGTATTACGCTTACACGGACGACGGGTTCACGAGGCTCGAAAGCATGCCGGTGCGCCTCTCCGACTCCGGCGGCATTGATGGCGACCTAAGTCAGGTGGGGGACAAGTTCCACCTGTTTTTCGTACAGGACGCCAAGATTAAGCACGGCGTTGGCGGCTCTATCCACGGGCCGTTCGATATGGAGACCCGCCGCATCGATCCCGAAACCGTATCCACCGAGGCGCCGAATCTCTTCAAGCGCCTGGGTTCCAACACCTACGTCCTGATGTATGACGTGTATGGCGCTCGCCCCAGCAATATGGGCTTCAGCGAGACCGGCGACTTCGAAACCTGGAAAAACCTGGGT
>DASZMZ010000325.1:0-15298 GCA_035551455.1 Candidatus Sulfopaludibacter sp. | reverse complement strand
GATCAATAAGATCGATTTGCCGGCGGCTGAGCCCGAACGCGTACGGGAGCAGATTGAGGAAGTTATTGGGATCGATGCGAGCGACGCGATGCTGGTGAGCGCCAAGCAGGGCATCGGCATTCACGAAACGCTCGAAGCCATCGTCAAACGCGTGCCGCCGCCGCGCGGCAATCCGGATGCGCCTCTGCGTGCGCTCATTTTCGATTCCTGGTTCGACGCGTACCGCGGGGTCATCATCCTGGCCCGCATTGTCGACGGCCGCATTGCCATGGGGCAACGCATCAAGCTCTGGTCGAATGGCGAGCAGTTCGATGTCGAGGGGCTGGGGTATCAGTCCCCTAAAGCCGTCCCGCTGAAGGAACTGGTGGCCGGCGAAGTCGGTTTCATCTACGCGAATATCAAGAACGTCGCGGATGCCAAGATCGGCGATACGATTACTGAAGTCCAGAACCCGGCGACGGAACCGCTGCCCGGTTTTGAAGAGATCAAGCCCATGGTGTTCGCCGGGCTCTACCCGGTGGAATCCCACGAGCACGGTCTGCTGCGCGACGCGTTGGAGAAGTTGCGGTTGAACGATAGCGCGTTCAGTTTCGAGCCGGAAAATTCGGTCGCTCTCGGGTTCGGCTTCCGCTGCGGCTTCCTGGGTCTGCTGCATTTGGAAATCGTGCAGGAGCGGCTGGAGCGCGAATTTAATATCGATCTGATCACCACGGCTCCGGGCGTGCGTTACCGTGTCACCACCACGGTGGGCGAAGTCCTCGCGATCGACAATCCCACCAAATTCCCCGATCCCTCCGAGATCAAGCAGATCGAAGAGCCGATTATCGATGCCACGGTGATCACGCGCGAAGAATATCTGGGCGGGATTCTCAAGCTGCTGGAAGATAAGCGCGGCATCCAGAAGAAATTCGAGTATCTGGGCGGCGGCCGCGTGATGCTGCTGTACGAATTGCCGCTGAATGAGATTGTGTTGGATTTTTACGACCGGCTGAAGAGCGCGTCGCGCGGGTACGCCTCGCTCGACTACCACCTGTCCGGCTTCCGGGTTTCGCCCATGGTGCGGCTGGATGTGCTGGTGGCGGGCGATCCGGTGGATGCGCTATCGCTGATTGTCCACCGCGAATTTTCGATGGATCGAGGCAGGGAACTGATCTCGCGGCTGCGGAAGCTGATTCCGCGGCAGATGTTCGAAGTGGCGCTGCAGGCGGCGATCGGAAATAAGATTGTGGCTCGCGAGACCATCTCGGCGATCCGGAAGAATGTTCTGGCGAAGTGCTACGGCGGCGATATTTCGCGCAAACGGAAGCTGCTGGAAAAGCAGAAGGAAGGCAAGAAGCGCATGAAGCGCGTCGGCCGGGTGGAGATTCCACAGGAGGCCTTCCTGGCGGTGCTGCGGGTGGGTCAGGAAGACATCGAATAGCGCCCGGTGGTCTTCCCCTTCACGTCGATCTTCGTACCGGCGGGTGCGGCATTGCGGCGTCATCAGGGCATTGTCCACGCCCGAACGTGGGATGACCGAAACCGACGAGCCACATATGGGACCAGCGCTACGCCTGATCGCACGCCTGTTACTCCAACCCAATATCCGCGACTTCCCCCGTCGGTTTGAAATTGGGCTTAAGACCCTCCACCGCTTTCGGCAGTTCGGCAGTTCGGTGGTTCGTGCGTGACGCGTCAGGTGGACAGGTGGCTCCCTTCAGCCAAGTTTCCGATAACGCCACACATCGGGACCTGACTTTGAATGGTTAGGCTAGTGACCGGTGTTTGCGTTATCGTTAGCTTGATGGGGCGAATCGCTACGCGAACGTTGGTATTAACGTTCGCATCTCAGTTCCTCGTTTGGGGACAGGTATCCTCGCACTGCTTGCAATACGGCAGGCGCGTCTCTGTTTTGGGTACGCTGGCGCGTGTAGATGAGAACGGATATCGGCAGTGGATCGCTCTCCGGCCATTCCGACCCATCTGCACTCTCGCCGACTCAGACGATCAGTTCAACGATGCAATCGATGATGTTGACGAAATTCAAACATTTGCAGCCGACGATGCGAAGGACGTTCATTCTCGGCTGGAACGATTGATCGGGAAGAACGCCGTCGTGAGCGGTAATCTCATCCAATGGCATACTGGCTACCAGCGTGCGGTGCTTGTGCTAGATGTCCAAGTAGTGCAGGCATTAGACGCAACCGGCGAAGCTGCTCTCCAAACGAGAAATCCATCGAAGCCGCCGGTGCGTGAGGTGAGCGCGTACGATGTTACTGTCCGAGCGGGCGAATCGCTCATCAAGGAAATCATAGAACTCGGAACACGTGACGTGTTAGAGCCTAGGGATGAGTATGCGCCGCACTGGGTGACTGGAGGCGACGTTGTCTATGTTCACTGTCGCGATGGATATCGTCGCAAACTGATCAGTTCGACCGACCGGCTAATCACCGACGACGATGACGTTGGATTTGGTTTCAACGCATACCCGGACAAGTCACTAGTATTGAGATTCCGATGCGTCAGAGCAGACAAGTAGCGATACTTTTGGGCGATCTGCCGGGCAGCACGGCATTTTGCGATGTGGCCGTTTCCGATGACGGTTCTCAAACGGCGTTACCGGAAACCTAGAGTTCTTCTGGCCGAAGGCCGGTATGCCTCGCGATCTCGGCCAGCATGACGGGGCCGATCTCTTCTTTGTCGTGAAACGCAAAACGGTATTGCGGCCATCCATCCCGGCGTAGTGTGCGGTGCGAACCGCTCGTGCGGGCGATTCGCCAACCGATCCGCTGGAGCGCGGCAAGGACCCGACGGGCCTTGGTCGCGGGCCACTCGCTCATGCAGCAATCGAGAATTGCAGGAGGTTCGAGTCGGACTTCATCTCGCCGTGTTCGATCTCCTCGGCGATGACGCGCAGAGCGAGAGCCTTGGCCTTAAGCGTAGCCTCTTCAGTCGTTGCGCCGTAAACAATCACACCAGGCAACTCGACCACATCGGCAATCCAGCGGCCGTCGGCTTCACGCAGCAACCGGATCGTGAGCTTCATATGCTTCATCGTAGCACTCGCTTCGATGCTCCGACCGGCGGGCCGCGCTGGCCCATCGTCGGAACCACCGGTCGTGAAACGGCGTTACCGGAAAGACAAACGCCAACGGTCGCTGCCACGTCAGGCGGCAGGGGTGATCTCAATCTCTTTTGCCAAACTCGTGGGGCGTGCCAATGGACGATAACCCCACTTCAGGGCCGCTTACCGGAAACTACTTCACTTCGTCCTTCGAGGCGAGCGGGACGAGATACTCCTCATCCACTTCTGTGTCGCTCCCATCCTCAAACTCGACGGTATAGACGACTCCGCCTGGGAAGCCCTGGAGGTGCGATCCATGGCCGTCACGCCGTTCAGAGATCCCGACGACCTCAGCCGGAGTACCGGGCCGCACGCTGGCGGGTGCGTCTTCCGCAATTCGCACGCTCTCTCCCCATGTGAACTTCGCCATTGATTCTCTCGTCAATATCGGAACGCATCGTTGTCGATCAGGGTGCGGATAATTGCTTGGATTGCCTCGTCCAGTCCGCCCGGGAACTGCCGTAGTGAGGCTACCAGTTGCGCCGCCATCGCCATCTCGCCCGGCTCGTACCGATCATGGCTGATGGCTTCCAGTGCCGTCGCAAGTTGGGATTGGAGTGGTTCCGGCAGCCAGCGAATGTGCTGTGCATGTGTGGCAATTGGATCGTGCAGTGATGCCTCGGCCATCGCCAGGAATACTCTGATTTCTTCGGAAGCGGTCATGCGTATCGCTCCGCAATGTAGCATGGAATCGCTCTGCGCAGTTCGTTAGCGAAAGGTAAACGGGGTTACAGGAAAGTGGGCCCGACTGCCTCGAACGGAGGTACGTGGATGATAAGCGAGACCTATGCGGCCGATTTGACCACTGATACTCGCACCCTATAGCCCAGGGAAGCGAGGATGCGGATCAGGAGGTCGCTCGATACATGTTCCAAGTCGTCATTGAGGATGGCTGTCACTCTCGTTCGCGATGTTCCGGAACGTGTGGCGATCTGCGCGTGGGTGTACTTCTGTTTGCGAGCGATCTCTTTCAGGCGAGCCGCCAAGTCGTGCTGAACCTGCCACTCCCTGGCATCCGCTGCAGGTAAAGCCAGCGCTTCAGCCAACTCTTTCGGGGTCTTCGCTACAACTGGTTTCAATTTAGGCATCGAGCAGCTCCTTGAGACGTTTCTTTGCCAACTCAATCTCCAGCGGCGGTGTCCGCTGTGTCTTCTTGGCGAACGCATGGAATACGAGGATACCCTTCGTGGTGGCGGTGAAATAGAACACCCTGAAAATGCCGTCTTCGCCTTTCACGCGGAGTTCTGAAACTCCGGGAGCCACCACAGGCATGGGACGGGCAACGGGCGCACTCCTGCAGTGTATCAAATATGAGACATCTAGAGCACGGACGGTGGCCAGCGGACGATAAACGGGGTTACCGGAACGTAGAGTGCGTCACGCCGGTGGAGGGCAGGACCTCTGGTCACCGACGGCCAGACCGGTATGCGATCCCGAGTTCGGTGGCCAGCCGGGCCAAAGGATCGTCAGCTGTCCAGAGAGGCGTATCGGCGACAAGAGCGGAAGCAAGCAGATGCGCGCCGATCCACCCGACGCCTCTGCCGTACAATTTTTGTGATCGCACGAAGCTAGCGACTTCGGCATGACCGACAGCCGGGAGTCGGTGAATCAGGTCGTACGAGTTCAGGAGCCCGACTCGTCCGCCGGAATCTCCGATGAGCAACTCGCCGTACACGAGGTCGTGACCGGCAACTTCGTTGTTCTCGAGCAAACCGTCCAGTACGGCAGCGTAGGGCATCCGGTTGGCGAGAAAACGAATCCAGACCGACGTGTCAACCAAAACCATTAAGCCGCCGTGTTTATCTTGCGAGTCTGCTGCCGGCGCCGCGGCACGTCTTTTGCGTGCGAATCGGAACCCCTGAGTCTTCGCAATCTCTCATACGCTGCATGTCGGATGAGAGCTTCGAGCCCTAGTCTCACGGTCTCTGTGTCGGTCGCCGCGCCACACGCCTTCTTCGCATCGCGAAGGGTGATCTCATCAATATGGAGCGTCTTCTTCATACATCCAAAGTTACCATATCCATACAGCTCAACCAGCCATACGCGGCCTCACCTATCCTCATTAGAAATCGATAAACGGGGTTACGGGAAAGTGGCGAGAAATCCAGTTGTCCCCTCCACCACTTTCAGCAGTTCGGTGGTCCGCGCGTTTTACGGCAAGGTGGTAGCTAGGTGTAATGTCGTCGACGGCATAATGCCTTCTATGACATAATTAACTTGTGGCTTGGGACGTGGAGTTCTCCGATGAATTCGGCCAATGGTGGGATACTCTGACCGCCGCTGAACAGAAGAGTGTCGACTTCACTGTCAGCCTTCTTCAGGAGGCTGGGCCAACGTTGAGAATGCCTCATTCTTCCAGTGTTGAGACGTCGCGCCACGGACGTATGCGTGAGCTGCGCATTCAGCACGAAGGAAGGCCTTATCGCGTCTTGTATGCATTAGATCCGCGTCGAATCGCAGTTCTGCTGATCGGCGGTGACAAGACTGGCAACGAGCGATGGTATGAGGAGTACGTACCACGAGCAGATACCGTTTACGACCGGCACCTTCAGGAGATTGGTAAGGATTAGATGCCGGCCATCGAGGCCGGCGATTCGGAAGCGCCAGGAATTGAATCATTATGGCTAGAAATTTCAAAGAACTTCAGGCGAAGATGGATCCGGCAAGCCGTGCGGACAACACGCAACTGGTGCGCGAAGAGCTACGGCGTATGGCGTTGGAAGAACTGCGGAGCGCCAAACAACTCACTCAGTCCGACATGGCGGAGATGCTGGATGTCCCTCAAAGCTCAATCTCGCGTATCGAGCAACGCGCAGACATGTATCTCAGCACCTTGAGAAATTACATCCACGCGGTGGGGGGCGAACTTCGAATCCAGGCAGTCTTTCCCGATGGCGGCACAGTCGTCATCGACCGGTTTGGAGAATACGAAGAGCGCCCATATGTTGTCGAGGCGATAGCGGAAACTGGCGGCGTATTCCGGCTCCGGGCTCGCCCCTTGCATCATGAAGGATCTCCGCTCTCGACGAAGCCCTTCAGAGGCAGCGGGTTAACGAAAGCGATGCGGGCTTTGCACCTCCCGGAGGTCCAGATCGCCAGCATCAAGACCGATCTGGAAACTAACGCCGGCAGGATTGAGATCGGTGGGAGTGGTCCTTCGATCCAACGCGTTTTCAGTGCTCAGGATCTCGCGGCGGCGGGTTTTGAAGAGGCGAATGCCGAATAGGCCGGAGCAACCATGTCGCCACCCGGACGTGTAGTCGCCTTCGTAGGTCTGGTTCACCTCCGCAATGGAAGGTACTACCGCAACCGGCGGAATTCGTCCACGCCTATTCCCATTTGGGCAAGGATTTTGTGAAACAACGGCGGGCCTATTTCGCCTCCGGCATGGATTGGAATCGTGACCGCGCGGCCATCCAGATGAATCCAGCGCTCATGACTTCCCGTCTGGCGGCGCCGTTCAAAACCTAACTGCATGGCGGCGCGACGGAAGTCCGCGGCTTTGGCGCTAGGCATTCACAATCGACGTACTGTCTGCCGGCAATGGTTGCCCATTCTCAGCGTACTCAGCGGCAATCGCCTCAAACACGCTAGCGAGTTCGACCAAGGCCTCTTCGCGCGTCCGCATAAGCGCGTAGCACCCAGGAATGGCGGGGATATCCGCCACCCAGCCGTCAGGCTGATTCCGATATAGGACTACTTTATAGTCGTCGAGCCCCATTAATCCACATTGTACGCCCCTCCGCGGGCGCTTTGGAAAAGCCATGGGCCGGCGGCCACACCTTCACTGCCGTTCCGGAAAGGGTACACGTCTCAGGGGGGTCTTGCGGCGCAAAGAGCAGGGTCACGCTACTACTGTAAAATCGGCAGCGTGAGATAGCCTTCGGGGACGAACAGACTTCCTTCCGTGACGCCCTGCGGGGCCAGTTTGGCCAGACGGGGGCCGAGGTCGCGAGCCGGCGCGCGTCCCGACAGCACGTCCGCAAAGGCGCGCGCGACGCCCGAAACCTGGTCTCCCGATTCGTGGGCGAATTCCAGCCGGAAGTGGCGGATTCCGGCTGCGCGCCACTCGGCCAGATGCTCGCCGGCCTGCTGCGCTTCGGCGCCGAAGACGGTATTGCGGCAGCCCACATCGGCCAGTACGGGGTGGGCCCGTCCAGCTGAATCGCGGAGGGCGACGCGATGCTCTTCGCAGGGACGTCCGCAATCGCGATAGCTGGTGCCGGTGGAAAGGAAACGGCAGAAGACGCAGTGCTCCGTGTGGAAGACGGGCAGGTGCTGGTACACTATCGCCTCGATGCGGTCCGGCCCGACGCGGGTTGCCAGGTCGGACACTTGAGCCGCATTGAGATCGTGCGTCGGGGTCAAGCTCCCGATGCCCAGGGAGAGGAATTCGGACGCGGTAATCTGGTTGGCCGCGTTGAGACTGAAATCGCCCACGAGCGCCGGATGCTCCCGCTTCCGCAGCGCCTCCAGCAGGCCCGTGGACCGGACCAGAATCGGGCAGCCGCAGCTCAGCAGGAAATCCGTGATGCGTTCCTCGCCGGGCTTGAGTACGCGCGGACTGGCCACGCGCGCTGCCAGTCCCGTCGTGCGTAAGCGCTCCAGGGAAGGCTTCAGTCCGTACAAATCCAGATAGTCGAGTGTGATGCTGTCCGGCCGGAAGTCGATGGCGGCATCGAGTTGTTCGGGAGTGCGCACCAGAAGATGCAGACCGCAGGCGCTGGCTTCGACGGGTGGCGGAACGGGTGGCTCATAGCGGTACGGATGCACCTGGCGCGGCGTCGGGGCGGATTGCGCGGCTTGCAGCTTTTCCACCGCTTCCCGGCGCATCTGATTGAGCAGCGAACTGGGCGCGAAGGGCGCGCCTTCGATGTCCGCTTCCAACCCGCCGAGTTCGTAGGCCGTGTTTCCGAGACGCCCCAACTGCTCCCGCAGGAATTCCACGCTTATGGCGCGGTTGGCGGCCTGCTGCAGAGCGGCGGGCGATTCCACGGCCACCGTTACCGCGCCGACGCGCCACTCCGTGTGCAGCGGCATGCCGATCCGCGCGGTCACGCGCACCGAGACGGGTTGACGGCGCACGGGCGACGCCGGATCGAGGTAAGGCTTCACGAGTTTGTCCAGACTCGGGTCATGCGTGCGCCATACCAGGTCGCCGCGCCGGATCCGCGAGGGATTCAGGACGCCGTTGCCGAAGCGCAGTTCGATTTTGCCCTGGACGCTCTCCACCTGGAAAATGCGGCCGCCCTCTTCGGGTTCCTCGGGACTGCGCCAGCTTGCCGCGTCGAAGACCACGCCGTCGCCGGGCTTCAGCGGAGCGAAATGGTGGGCCTCGCCCGCCTCCACCACGACGCCGTCGCGCATGACGTGCATCACGCTGCCCATCTGCACGCCGCGGTGGCGCGGCGCGCGGCCGTTCACCACGGTCTGATGATTCGTGCCGCTGACGAAGAACGGACCGAGGCCGCGCGAGTAGACCTGCTCCAACTGCAATTCGCCGGTCCGGTCGATGGTGGGCCGCCTGCCTGCCCATGCCTCGTCCACCGCCTGGCGATACGCGCGCGTGGTGATGGCGACGTAATCCGCGTCTTTATAGCGGCCCTCGATTTTCAAGGCCGAGATGCCGATGTCAACGATCTCAGGCATCTGCTGCAGCGCGTAGAGATCGCCCGGTGAGAGCAGATAGCGGGCGTCGGCGAGGGGATGCAATTTGCCATCCACCACCATCTCGTACGGGAGGCGGCAGGCCTGCGCGCACTGTCCGCGATTGGCGCTGCGTCCGCCCCAGGCTTCCGAGGAAAAGCACTGGCCCGAGTAGGCCACGCAGAGCGCGCCGTGGACGAAGATTTCCAACTCGCAATCGGTGGCGGCGCGAATGGCCCGGACGTCGGCCAGGGAAAGCTCGCGGGCCAGGGTGACGCGGGTCACGCCGAATTCCTGCGCCAGGCGGACGCCGTCGGCGCTGGTGATACTCATCTGGGTGCTGCCGTGGATCTCCAGGTCCGGCGCAATCTGGCGGGCCAATTTGACCATGCCGATGTCCTGCACGATGATGGCGTCGGCGCCGGCGCGTGCGATGGCTTCGAGGGTGCGCGCCGCCTGGTCCACTTCGTGGTCGAAGACCAGGGTGTTGAAGGTGACGAAACCCTTGACGCCGCGCTGGTGGAGCGTTTTCATGGCGTCCGGCAGTTCGGCCAGGGAGAAGCCCACTTTGGCGCGGGCGGTGAAGTGTTTGAGGCCGAAATAGACGGAATCCGCCCCAGCTTCAATGGCCGCACGCAGTTGGGGCCAGTATCCGGCGGGACTCATGATTTCCGGTTTGCGCATCGCGCTCATGGAGGGTCTGACTTTAGGGTAGCAGGTACGGGGGACGGACAGGCTGAAGCCTATCCTACGCCTGTTCTATGATGAGACTCATGCCGGTGAGCGAACCCGCTTCCGTGATATCGCCGGGCGAACGTGCGGCTCTGGCCGAGCGGCTGCGTCCCGTGACGCCCGAGTCGGTGTACACCTGCCCGATTTGTGATTCCGCCGCCTCGTGGTGCTGCGCGCTCGACTTCGCCATTTCCGGCAACGACCATTTCACGGGCTATCGCAACTTTGGCGATACCGGCCTGCTGATTCACTATTTTCAGTGCCAGGATTGCGCCTTTTTGTTTGCTCCTTCGTTCTGGGACTTCACGGACCAGGATTTCGCCCGATTCATTTACAACGGCGACTATCTTCTGGCCGACCCGCCTTTCCGGGAGGAGCGGCCGCTCCGCGACGCCGCCACGCTCACGATTCTGCTGGCCGGCCGGCCGGTCCGCCTGCTGGATTACGGCAGCGGCGACGGCACACTGGTGCGCCAGATGCGCGCGCAGGGCCTCAACGATGCCGCGGCCTACGACCCCATTTACGATCCCACCCCGCCTCAGGGCAGGTTCGATGTGATCACGTGCCTGGAGGTGATCGAGCACGTGAACCGGCAGCATGAACTGGCATCGACGCTGCGGGCGCTGCTTTCGCCGGGCGGAGTGGTGGTCATCTCCACTCAGGTGCAGCCGCCCGATTTCGCCGAACTCAAGGAGCGTTGGTGGTATATCGAGCCGCGCAACGGCCACCTGGCCATCCATTCCGAGCGCAGTCTGCATCGTCTGTTTGCGGACCATGGACTGGCCGTGAAGCAACTCTGTCAGGACCTCTATCTGGTCCACGAAGCCGGCGCGACCCCGGCGTGGCTCGCGGCCCGGGTGTCGGATCCGCTGTTCCTCTCGCGCCTCTGCAACGATCGGAATCCTATACCGGAGGCGATTTGAGATATGGCCTTCGATTTGGGCAGCGTTAAGTCCCTGGGCGTTCCGGCGTGGCTGCGCACCATGGTCGGGGTGATTGTGCTGGCCTCCATTGCCGGCGTGCTCGCGCTGGGATGGCTGGGTCTGCACGATCCGGTACACAAGGACTGGTTCACCACTGCGATTCAACTCTCCGGCACGTTCGTGCCTCTGGCCATCGCGGCGCTGCTGTTCGCCTTTTCGACGACGGGACCGGAGACTCTGCGCAGGAAAACGACTCACCTTCTGCTCGATTTCATTCCGGCGGCGATCAAATATGCGGCTACCGATGTGCCGCCGTTTACCACGGCCAAAAATGCTCGCAAGGAGCGATTTCAAAGCGCCACCACGGTAACCGTGGCGTATCATCCGGGCGACTTTTATTGCCGCTACCGCATTACGTTCCCGGATGTCTGGGCGCCCCCCGGCATCGCCCGGTTGCGCGTGGCGTATCTGGTCATGGATCTCAAGGTGCTGGGCGCCAACATGCACCTCTGCGTGCCGAAGCAGCGGCTGGATGGCGCCGCCGCCCCATCCGGCGATCGGTCCAAGACCTTTCGCGATGCTTTTCGCCACACTCTGACTGGGGCCGAAACCGCCGGCTGCAAGGTGAATGAGAAGGTGGTTGACCTGGAGTTGGACAATACCGAGATCAGTTGTCTGGTGGTGGTACGGACGCTCAGCGCGACGTTCCTCAGCGATCCGGCGGAGCAGCTCTATCTGGCGCAGGATTTGGTCGCCATGCTGCGCAGCTTCTGGCGCGAACAGATTGACTGGTTCCCCATCGTCTCAGACATTTCGCAACCTTCCACCACCGCGCGGACGCTCGGTGCGGCATCTGCGGATTAGTCGAATATTCAGATAAAAAGGTGTGGAAGACTGCTACAATCCCCTTGGGAGATTGCCATGTCGTCAATCCTTGCCAGCCGATTCGACCTTTCTGAGCTCGCGGCCAACCGGCCCGAGCGTTTCCAATACAACGCGGAAGGCGGCGCCTATCTGAACCTGCGAGGCCTCGACCTCGACCCGATACCGGAGATCGACGAGCCGCGCATCGCGCATCTCTGCCGCATCGTGCGTGGCTTTTCGTTCGCTGCCGTGGATGCCGCGCAATCCGGCCATCCCGGCGGATCGTCGTCGAAGACGGAAATGGTGATGAGCCTGCTGCTCAGCGGCGCTCTCGCCTTCGATGCCTGGAATCCCAAAGCATCCGGCCGCAGCCGCGTGGTCTGGTCGGCGGGCCACTGCACTCCGCTCTTCCACAGCACCCTATCGCTGGTCTACGAGACGCTGCGTCGCAAGGGCTTCTCCCTGGGACCTCTGGCGAAGGCCGCCGTGTATCCCGAGCAGCTCGCCAATTTTCGCCGGTGGGGCGGTCCCAGCGGCCACGTGGAATCCAATTACGCTTTGGCCGATACGTCGACGGGGTCGTCCGGACACGGCTTCTCGGCGGGACTCGGCTTCGGGCTGCTGCACCGCAGTTGCGGTCTGGACACTAAGGTCTTCGTCATCGCGGGTGATGCCGAGACGGAAGAAGGCATGAGTTACGAAGCGCGCAACGTTGCCGCGAGCCTGGGCGTGGAAAACCTGGTGGTCACGCTGGACTATAACCATTTCGGCATCGATGGGCCGATCACCGAAGCCATGCCGGTGCCGTACCTGAATCACTGGTTCGCGCACGGCTGGAACGTGATCGAAGTGGACGGCCACAATGTCCGCGAGTTGGTGCACGCGTACGGGCTGGCGGGCAACGGCGTCGGACCGGGCAGGCCCACGGTGGTCATTTGCCATACGACCAAGGGGATCGGGTACGGCCGCCTGGAGGGGACCGCCGATTCGCATGGCACGCCGCTGAAGCATGACGAATACGTGGAGGCGGTGCATGGCCTGGGCTTCGACATTCCCGGGAAGTCCGGGGACTGCGCTGCCGATCTGCGAGTGATTGCCTCCGCGCTGCGTCCCGGCGACGTGGACTATCTGCAGGAGCGTCTGCGGGCCGCCGCCCGGCTCATTGCTCCGGAACGGGTGCTGATTGAGAAGATGAGGGCCGCGCTGCCGGGCCGCCCCATGGCCGACTACACCACCATGCACCGTCCCGAGACGCTGCCGCCCGAACTGGTATTCCGCGAAGGCGACAGTGTGCCGACGCGCAAGGCTACCGAGGCCTGGTTTGCCTGGGCGATGAAGAATACGGCCTTCTTCTATGTGGGGGCGGGCGACCTGATGAAGTCGATCCTCACCGGCAAGGCGGAGAGCGTTTACGGCGTGATGAGTCCGGAGAATCGGCTCGGGCGCGGCATTCGTTTCGGCATCGCGGAACAGAATATGGCCATGCTCTCGTGTGCGATGGCGCAGGACTCGCTGCCCGGCGGTTTCCGCCCGATGAGCGCTTTCGCCACCTACGGCGTCTTCACGCCCATGATGGCGAATTCGGTACGCATGACGCTCATCAATACGTCCGTCAATCCCGATGCACGGGCGTTTTTCATTATGCTGGCCGCGCACGATGGTCCGGAGACCGGCGAGGACGGTCCCACACACCACGGGTTGTTCTGGATGTCGTTGTTCGCGGCCTATCCGGGGATCAAGGTCTACAAGCCGCTGGACGCCAATGAGGCCGTGGAGATGCTCTTCCATGCCGCACGCGCCGGAGAACCGATCGTGTTTTCGGCCGTGCGTCCGGGAACGCCCGTGCTGGCTCGCGGCAATGGAGTTCCGCCGGCGCGGGAAGCTGTCAACGGAGCTTATGTCTTCAAGCCGTTCCGCGAAGACGGTAAGCCGAAGAAGGTGCTGGTGGTCGCCGGCGGTCAGGTGATGGCGAATGTGCTCGAGGTGTTGCCGCAACTCGAAGAACGCGCCGACGTGAAGATCGTCGCCGTGACCAGTCCGCAGCTATATGAGCAGTTGCGGCGTCGCGATCCCCGGAAGGCGGAAGCGATCTTCTCCGAAGCCGATCGGCAGATCGCGATCACGCTGCACAACGGCTGGGGGGGCTTCCTCTATCCCTTCCTGCTGCCCGACGATTACAGGGTGCGCACGCTGGCGATGGACGATTTTTCGCGGTCCGGCAAGCCCGGCGAAATCTATAAAGACGCGCACTTCGACGCGGCGTCGCTGTTGGAGCGGTTGACGAAGGCTGTGTGAGTCAGAAGGATTGAAGGAGTGGCTGGGCGTCGTGGACGCAGCTCGAACTCTGGCGGCATCAGCCGGCTTTGGCGCCCTTGCTGGTACCATATGAGCCGGCACTTGAACATTGGAACAGTGACTTCCGAACGAGGAAGATGAAATGAACTGCGTAATCTGCAGGAATGGAACCACCCGAAGGGGGACTGTCACTGTGACGCTACAGCGCGGCGACACCACCGTGATCCTAAAACAGGTACCCGCCGACGTATGTGAAAACTGCGGAGAGTACTACCTTTCCAGCGAGGTGGCCGCCCAGGTTTTGGAGAATGCAGAATCGGCGGTGAAGAGCGGAGCCGAGGTTGAAATCCGCAGATTTGCTGCCTGAGAGGGATGGGGTTTTGGCTGGGACGCAGGGATTCGAACCCCGATACGCAGATCCAGAGTCTGCAGTCTTACCGTTAGACGACGTCCCAGTAAGGTACTAGTTTACCAAGCCGCGCGCGCGGAATCCAGCGAACAGCGCGTAGTACACTGAAACTTCAAGATGACCACGTGGTTGCGGCGGGTTTTCGTGCTGGTAATCTGCGCCTCCGCTTGCTGGGCGGTGGACTGGAAAACGTTGAAGCCGCAAGGCTATGTCAGCGATTTTGCCGGTGTCATCAATGCCGATTCCAAGACCCGATTGGAAGCCTACTGCGCCGCGGTGGAACAGGCCACCGGGGCGCAAATGGCCCTGGTGACGATCGACAGCCTGCAAGGCGAGCCCGTCGAAGACGTCGCCAATACCATCTTTCGCGCCTGGGGCGTCGGCCAAAAGGGCAAGAACGAAGGCATCCTGCTCCTGTTGGCGATTCGCGATCATCGCAGCCGCCTGGAAGTGGGGTACGGCCTGGAACCGATCCTGCCGGACGGACTTTCGGGCAGCATTCTCCGCCAGATGCGTCCGGCGCTGCGGCAAAATGATTACGGCGACGGCCTGATCGCAGCCGCTCAGACCATCGGCGATACCATTGCGCAGGCCAAGGGTGTGACCATTCCCACGAGCCTGCAGCGACACTATCAATCGCAGCCCAGCGACGATGTGCCTTGGCCGTTTATCCTGGGAGGGATCCTGCTGTTAGCGTTTCTGACGCGCTCCGGCGGTCCGCGAGGCTATAGTGGAGGCGGAGGCGGCGGATTGCTGTCCGGCCTCTTACTGGGGAGCATACTCGGCCGCTCCACGTGGGGCAGTCGGGGTAGCGGCGGCTTCGGCGGATCGGATTCCGGCGATGGTTTTGGGGGATTCGGTGGAGGCGATTCCGGTGGCGGAGGCGCTTCCAGCGACTGGTGAGGATGGCGATGGAAAAGCTGCTCCAACAACTCGTCGAAAAGCTGGAAAAGGCATACGCCGGGCATCTCGTCTCGGTGGTGCTGTACGGCTCCGGGGCCACGGGCGAGCACCATGCCAAGTTCTCCGACTACAACATTCTCTGCGTGCTGAACGAAATCACCGTGCGCGAGCTTGCCGCGGGCGAGGCGCTATTTCGCTGGTGGCGCGAACAGGGGAGTCCCGCCCCGCTGCTGCTCACTGAGCACGAACTGAACACGTCCACCGATTGCTTCGCCATCGAGTTCCACGACATCCGCCAGCACCACACGCTGCTTTCCGGGAAGGACGTGCTGACCGGCCTGGTGGTGGACGATTCCTTCTACCGGGCGCAGGTGGAACACGATCTGCGCGCCAAAATGCTCCGCCTCCGCCAGAAAGCCGCGG
>DASZMZ010000324.1:0-3630 GCA_035551455.1 Candidatus Sulfopaludibacter sp. | reverse complement strand
GTGCGGCTGAAGGAGGCGGGCTTCACCGCGCTCGGCCACCTCAACCCCTTGCTCGACGAAGCTGAATCCACCCCGTACTACAAGTCGCACGCCGCGAAGATCGAGGAAGCCATCGACAATGTCCGCCGCCTGCGCGAGGCAGTCGGACCCAAGGTCGATCTCTGCATCGAGATCCACCGCCGCCTGACCCCTCCGGAAGCCATCGCGCTGGGCCGCGGCATCGAGAAATATACGCCGATGTTCTTCGAGGACCCGTTGCGCCCCAATAGCTTCGATGCGATGGCCGAGGTGGCGCGACACATCGACATCCCCATCGCCACCGGCGAGCGCTTCACCAGCCTCTACCAATTCCAGACCCTGTTGACGCGCAACGCGGTGCAGTATCTGCGGCCGGACGTCTGCCTGTGCGGCGGCATCACGGGGGCAAAAAAGATCGCCGCCATCGCCGAGGCGCACGACGCCTGGATCGTGCCGCACAATCCGCTCTCGCCGGTGTCCACCGCGGCCTGCCTGCAGATCGCCGCCTGCATCCCGAACTTCGCCATCCAGGAGTATCCGTCACGCACCCCCGAACTGGACGGGAGCGAGGAATTGCTCGGCGCCGGCCTCGCCACCGGACTGGCGGAGCAGGAGGGCGGGTTCATCGCGATTCCGGGCGGGGCGGGGATCGGGGTGGAGCTTGTGGAGGACGTGGAACGGCGCTTCCCCTATCGCCCGCGGCCGATCCGCATGCGCCCGCACGAGGACGGATCGGTGGTGGATATGTAGGGGGCGTGAAGACGCCCCATCCCACCCCACTCTCACTCCCGCCGCAACTCCGCCAGCCCCCGCACCGGCGTCCCGTCCGGCGCGAAGTTCCCGGGGTCCAGCCACGCCGCCAGTGCGTCGCGGCAGCGCGGCCACTCCTCCGCGATGATGCTGTACCAGTCCGTGTCTCGCTGCCGCCCCTTGCTCACCATGTGCAGCCGGTGGCGGCCCTCGTACGAAAACCCCAACCGCTCCGCCGCCCGCTTCGACGGAGCGTTCAGCGCATTGCACTTCCAAACCAGCCGCCGATAGCCCAACTCGTCCGCGGCCAGCCGCAGCGGCAGGAACATGGCCTCCGTCCCCGCGCGATTGCGCTGCATGCGCGGGGAAAACCAGATGCTGCCCAGCTCGATCGAGGCGTTCTTCGGCTGGATGTCCATCAGCGACAGCCAGCCGGACACCGCCCCGGTTGCCACCGGCCGAACCGCCCACGCCACCCGATCCTGCTCTACCGCGAAATCGGCGACGTAGCGGGCCATTGCGCCGGCCGACGCGAACGGCCCGCACCCCAGATAGGCCCAACTGTCATCGGCACCCTGTGCCGCGTCCCATAGCTCCGACGCGTGGCATTGGTGCAGCGGCTCCAGCACCACATACTGGCCGTGCAGAGCCACCCGCGCAGGCAACGGACGCGGCGTGGCGTCGACCTCAGGACCAACCGGTGGCGGCATGGTTCACTCTCCCGCTATGCACGACTGTCTGATAACGCCCGCTATGCGCGACTGTCTCATAACGGCCACGGGCGGCGGTGGCTTGGACCGCTCGGCGTCACCGCCACTGTCCATTCCGCCACGACTGTGGAATACCATGGCGCTAACGGCGTCCGCCGAAACGAGGCGCGCCGGACTTTCGGGCCAAGCGTCCAGATGGAGGGCTTAATGCTGCGTTCAACCTTGCTCGCCGCGGTCTTTGCCGCGGGCTTCGTCACTGCGGCCTCGGCCGCCACGCTGCAGTTCCACGCCACGATGAAGGGTGCGTCCGAGGTGCCGCCGAAGCAGACCGCCGGCACCGGGGAGGCGTTGGCCACGCTCGACACGGCGAAGAAGGAGCTGAGCTACACCGTCTCGTTCCAGAACCTTAGCGGCCCGGCCACGGCGGCGCATTTCCACGGCCCGGCGGCGCCTGGCAAGAATGCCGGCGTGGCAGTGCCGATCGACGGCGCGGGCCCGACCAGCCCGGTGCATGGCACGGCCACACTCACCGACGCGCAGATCAAGGACCTGAAAGCCGGCATGTGGTACGTGAACGTCCACACTGCGGCCAACCCGGGCGGCGAGATCCGCGGCCAAGTGATGCCAATGAAGTAGCCGCCGCCTGACGGCGCCGTGCCGGCGACGAGGCAGTCCGGCCGCGAGACGGATGGACCGGTTCAGGGTCCATCCGCGACGTCGGGTACGGACGTCATCTCGGACGGAACATCGGAAATCGCTGGCACGAGCATCGTCAGTTTCAGGCGCTGCGCGCTACCGCTTCTGCCCCGGTGCCAGAGGCAGAACCCCTGGCCGCGCAATCGTCCGTCCAGCCCGCACCCGCGGCGCCACGGTCTGCCCCGTCGCCGTGGTCGGCACCGCGCCGGACGGCTGGGTTGGACTACGGGGCGGAAGGGGAACGGCCCGCTCTTGGGGCCGCGATGCAGCAAACCTGACGCTGACGTCGGACAAGTACTGTGGCAGTTGCCGACCAAGCCAGACCCTCGACGGCCCGGCATCCGATCTCGGTAGCGGACATGCCGGGCTGATCGCGGACGGCCACGAGGCGCCCGCGTCAGTCGTTCCGTGAGCAGCGGCCTCGGCCGACAGTTCTTCAACTCGGGCACGTGCCATCCCGCACCCGTGCAATGCTCTTCGTGGGGATTCCTTCCTCCGTTCCGTGTTCCGGCGAAGCTCCTCCTGGGAATCAGCATAGGGCAGCGAAACCAGCCCAGGCCCGTTCCGTTGGGCTTTGGACGATCGCAGTGGATTGTTGACCGAAGACGGTAATGGAGAGACACATGGCGCCCCCCGAAACGAACCCGGCGGCCATTCCACAAGACCTCATAAAGAAGGTTGGTGGTGCCGTTGGCCAGATCGCCCGGATCCAGAACGATTTTGCCACACAAGCCGAGACGGAAACCGCCGACGATGCACGCGAGGCCCTCGCCCAGCGCGCACGGGCGGCGGCCGAGCAGGTTATCGATGAGCAAGGAATTACGGTCCATGACTACAACACGGTACTAGCCGCCGCGGAGGGAGATCAGGACCTGGAACGCCAACTGCTTGATGCCGCGCGTGAGGTGCTCTGAGATGCGGAAAATCATGGCCCTCGGCGCTGGTGTCGCCCTCGCCCTCGCTCCCGTGGTGGCGTTCGCGCAATCCGCGCAGTCGCCCTCATCGGCGCCATCGGCTGCCGCCATCCCGGATGATACGATCAACAAAGCTGGCGCCGCGTTGCATGACGTTGCACAGGTGAACCGGAAATATGTGGGAGAGATCGAAAAGGCGTCACCCGCCCAAAAACAGACCTTGTCCCGGCAGGCCAACGCCGAAGCCGTTCAGGCAATTCAGTCCCACGGCCTGTCGGTGGAGCAATATACCAGCGTCATCCGCACCGCACAGAACGACCAACAGGTAAAGCAGCGTCTGTTATCGGCAGCCGATCGGGGCCAGTAATGACAAGCAAAGGCGGGATTGCGGTGTCTCGCCTTTAACCATGACCCCCACCTTGAGTCCGGGTCTCTTTCGGACACGCCTGTGATGGGTGAGTCAGACGCTTCGGTTCTGACGAACCGGAGCGTCTGATGGCATTATACCAAGCCGCGGAACGATTGATCCTCGGACCAGCCAA
>DASZMZ010000323.1:0-20435 GCA_035551455.1 Candidatus Sulfopaludibacter sp. | reverse complement strand
CTACCGGAATGGGCCTGTATAAGTTTAACGACTTCAATTCGCCCACCTCGCCCGGCTCCAAAGCCCTCAGTCCCTGGTGGAGTCCTTACGACGATTACCGCCACGATGGCGGCTGGGTGCAGCGCAAGAAACTGGCCGGGCACCTCGGCGTGAGCATCCGCGAGTTCGGACGCGTGACTTCCGCTGTCAAAGAGAATTGGAATTCACTCCAGTATCTCCTGGTGATCACGCTCTCCGACCCGGTGTACGCCTATTTCGGCGGCTTCGCGCAGATGCCGCGCAAAGATGCCGGGAGTAACTCGAAGGTCGCCGCTGGAGAAGGCCGCGGCCGCACCGCGAACCTGCCGGGCGGGGGCACGCAGTTCTATATCCCCAACTTGACGCTCGACCAGATTTCGGGATGGCGCGTGGACTCGCTACTTACAGAGTAATTCGCCGCAGATACCAGGCCAGCAGCACCCAGCCCACAATGAAGCACACGCCGCCAATGGGCGTGATGGCTCCGAGCATGCGATTGCCGGTGACCGCCAGCAGATACAAACTGCCGGAGAAAATCACAATGCCCGCCAGCAGGAATGTGCACACCGTGCCGGCGCTGCTGAGCGGAAACGTGCCCGTCTTCGGCAGGATCCCGACAATCAGAATCCCCAGCGAGTGGATGAACTGATAGAAGACCGCCTTCTGGTACACATCCATTGAATAGGCGTCCAGGCGATCGCGCAATCCATGCGCGCCAAACGCTCCCAGAATCACCGAAAGCGCCAGCAGAATCGCGCCCGTTTGGCTCCAGTTCATACCCCTCCTTTAGTGCGTCATCGAATACACAATATAGTTCACGCCGATCCGAATGCCGAGGTCCGAAAACCTGGCCGGATACTCGGGATTGTCCGCATGTTCCCACGAATCGCCCAGGTCCATGTTGTGGCACATGGCCACCATGATCCGGCCTCGATCGTCATAGATGGCGCGCCAGTGCGGCGTCTTTCCCGACTCGCCTTTTTCGTACGTCTTGCCCGTCTCCAGGTACAGCGCGCCGGGTACCTGATACCGATTGTTCAAATCGTACATCGTATGAAAAATCGGGTCGCCGTCCGGGATCTCCACAATCGGCCGATCGGGAAAGACCTTGCGCATGCTGGCCACGAAGACGTCCCATTCGACGTTGCCGTGGAAGTCGTCGCACATGAAGAAGCCGCCGCGCAGCAGGTACTCGCGCATGGCCTTCGCCTCCTCATCGGTCAGACTCCAGTGGCCCACCTCGACGCCGTAGAGCCAAGGCCAGTCGTACACGTCGCCCGTGTCCAGATCCACCGGCTGTTCCACGCTCCGGGTAGAGATGCGCGTCAATCGCCGCACCGCCTGCGACAGGTGCCGGTCGCTCCGCGGATAGTCCATGGTCCAGTTCGAACCGCCTTCTTTCCAGGTGCCGTTGAACTCCACACCGCCGTAATACGGACCCACCGGCGGATACATCAGGCGTGCGAATACCCACTCGGTTTTCTCGTTCGCATCGGCGGGCACGGGATACTTGGTGTACTCCAGGCCCGGATATTCCTTGAACGGTCTTTGGAAGGCGTAAACCGCGGTGATCAGCAGGAAGATTCCGACGATCACTGTGCCGGCGCGACGAAATTGAATTCCCCGACTCACCCTACCCTCAGCATACCAGTGGTTGTTGATACGATGGTTCCGCTATGCCAATGCCGGAAAATCTGTCGCGCCGTTCTTTCCTCGCACTGTCCGCCGCGGCCCCGCTGGCCTTCGCCGCGCCCGCGTCTAAGAATGTGCCCATTGGACTGGAACTCTTTTCGGTCCGCGATCAACTGGCCAAGGACCTGCCCGGCACCCTGCAAGGCGTCGCCAAAATGGGCTACCAGGTGGTGGAGTTCTTCGCTCCCTACTTCGCCTGGACTCCCGACTACGCCAGGGAAGTCCGCAAGATCATGGACGATGCCGGCATCCGCTGCAACTCCACCCATAATGGTCCGCCGTCCTTTACCCCCGACGGTCTGAAGAAGGCCACCGAGCTGAATCAGATCCTGGGCGCGAAGTTCATCGTGATGGCCAGCGCCGGCCGGGTCACCGGACTCGACGGCTGGAAGCAGCTCTCCGCCACGCTCACCAACGCCTCGGACACTCTGCGGCCGCTGGGACTCCGCTCCGGCTACCACAATCATCAGGCTGAATTCACGCCGATCGAAGGCAAGCGCCCGATCGAGGTTATCGCCGCGAATACGCCCAAGGATTTCATGCTGCAGTTCGACGTGGGCACCTGCGTGGAGGTGGGTAGCGATCCGGTGAAATGGATCGAGTCGAACCCCGGCCGCATCAACTCGCTGCACCTGAAGGATTGGGCGCCCGGTGCGGACAAGGGCTACCGCGTCCTGTTCGGCGAAGGCGTTGTGCCGTGGAAGCAGGTCTTCGCCGCGGCGGAAAAAGTGGGGGGCGTCGAATACTATTTGATCGAACAGGAAGGCAGTCGTTTCCCGGCAATGGAGACGGCGGAAAAGTGCCTGGTCGAATACAAGAAGATGCGGTGAGGATGCGTCCACAGTAAGAGGAAATTCAGCCGAGCTGCGCTCGGCTGGACAGACGGCGAAAGGCGACCGTCTATCCTACAAGGTGTGGTAGCCTTCCTCATGAAACAACTCTTGCCTCTGGTGGCACTGGCGCTCGCCGCGACGCTCTCTTTATCCGCGCAGTCCAAGCAGAAGATCTTCCACCTGGCGATCGGGGACGCCGAACGCCGGACCCGCGACTCTCGCGTCGTGCTGGACGCCATCACCGATTCGTCCACCGGCGACCTCCTGTCCGCCGACCAACTCGCCGCCCGCCTCCGCGACACACGCCTCCTGCTGATCGGCGAATCGCACACCACCGCCGACTTCCATCGCGTCGAACTGCGCGCCATCCGTGCGCTCCAGGAATCGGGCCGCAAGGTGATGATCGGCCTGGAGATGTACCCGTACACCGAGCAGAAGCCGCTCGACGAGTGGCGCGACGGTCTGCTCACCGAGACGGGCTTCGTGACGCTGGCGCGCTGGTACGAATTCTGGGGCTATCCCTGGAATTACTATCGCGACATCTTCCTCTATGCGCGCGACAATCGGATCCCCATGTACGGCGTGAATGCGCCGCGCAGCGTGGTCACCGCCGTCCGCGAAAAAGGCATCGACAATCTCTCGGCCGAAGACAAGCTGCACGTGCCGCCCCACATCGACGTGGACAGCGGCGACCATCTCACGTTCTTCAAAGCCTCCTTCGAAGACGACGATTCCATGCACGGTCAAATGCCCGACGCCATGCTGAAGAGCATGCAGGCCGCGCAAGCTACCTGGGACGCGAGCATGGGCTACAACAGCGTGAGGATCCTCAAAGCCGCTCCCGCCGATTCCATCATGGTGGTGCTGGTGGGCAGCGGACACGTGGCCTACGGCGTCGGCATCGAGCATCAGGCGCGCCAATGGTTCGAAGGCAAGATCACCACGCTGATTCCCGTGCCCGTGGAGGATTCCGACCAGAAACCCATCACCGCCGTGAAAGCCTCGTACGCGGATTTCGTCTGGGGCATCCCGGCCGAGCGCGATTCCCTGTATCCTTCTCTGGGCATCTCCACCAGCGAGACCGGCGGCAAGCGCAAGATCATCGACGTCGAAAAGGACTCGGTGGCCGGCCGAAGCGGCTTCCAAGTGAACGATCAGGTGCTGGCGCTGGACGGCATTCCGGCCCCCGACCGCGAGACATGGAATCGACTCATGGCCGCCAAGCGCTGGGGCGACACTGCCGTCGTGACCGTGAAGCGCGGCGACGCCGAACTGCAGATCAAGGCCGAATTGCGGCGTACGAACCCGGTGCGACAATAAACCCATGAGAGTTCCGCTCAGCCAGATTGCCCATACACGCTCCGGCGATAAGGGCGACACCTGCAATATCGGCGTCATCGCGCGCGACGAGCGCCACTACCCGGTGCTGGTCCGCGAAGTGACCGCCGAGCGGGTCAAGCAGCACTTTGGCGACCTTGTACAGGGCGGCGTCGAGCGCTTCGAGCTGCCCAATCTCGGGGCGCTCAACTTCCTGCTGCACCAGGCGCTGGGCGGCGGCGGCACCGTGGCGCTGCGCACCGACGCGCAGGGCAAGACCTTTGGCGCGGCCCTCCTATCGCTCGAAATCGAGGCTGGGGAATGAGCGACTTTCTGCAAATCGAGCCGCGTGACCGCGTCCTCACCATCGCCCTCAATCGCCCCGAAAAACGCAACGCACTCAGTGCCGAACTCTGCCGCGACCTGGTGGACGCGCTGAACGGCGCCAATCGCGATGGCAGCGTCGGCGCCATCCTGCTGACGGGCAATGGACCGGCCTTCTCGGCGGGCATGGACCTCCAGGAAGTGGCGCACCTCTCTCCGCAGAGTCTGAGCAACGTACACGAACAGCTTTTCACGGTGGGGTCGCGACTCGGGAAGCCCTTGGTGGTGGCGGTGAACGGCGGCGCGTTTGGCGGCGGAATGGGACTGGTGGCCAACGGACACGTGGTGATTGCCTCCGAACAGGCCAAGTTCGGACTCACCGAGATTCGGCTGGGTCTCTGGCCGTTCCTGGTGTACCAGGCCGTTTCGGCGGCGCTGGGGGAGCGGCGGGCGGTGGAATTGGCGCTCACCGGGCGGATTTTCGACGCGGCGGAGGCCCGAAGCCTTTCCCTGGTCCACGAAATTGCGGCCGACCCGGCGGCGCGCGCCATGGAGATCGCCACGGGACTCTCGCAATCCAGCCCCACGGCGATACGAAGCGGGCTGAGCTTCGTCGAGGAGTCCAGGGGGAAAAATCCCGCCTCGGGTGTCGAAATCGCCCGGCGGGTCCGCGAGGAACTGATGGGCACTGCGGATTTCCAGGAAGGCATCCGGGCATTCCTGGAGAAACGGCAGCCAACATGGCCTTCACTCGGGTTGAAAAAACAAATTTAGGAGGCCCTACCCCACAGGTTGTGGCGAATCGCTCATGCCTACCACTTGCAGTGGTGGGGGTGCTTTACTTTTCCTCTCCGCGCGTTTAGTATAGTTACAACTCCCCCGGTTACGAGCAGGCGAGGTTGAAGGCTTTGCTGAAACTCAAACGTGTAGAATTGCAAGGGTTTAAGTCGTTTTGTGAGCGCACCGAGCTGCGTTTCAACGGGGAAGGCATTGCGGCCATTGTAGGACCCAACGGCTGCGGTAAGAGCAATATCAGCGATGCCATCAGTTGGGTGCTGGGCGAGCAGTCGGCCAAAAGCCTGCGCGGCGCCCGCATGGAAGACGTAATTTTCGCCGGCACGCGGGACCGCAAACCGCTCGGCATGGCGTACGTCACCATGACGCTGGTGGACCCCGAACACTACCGCGAACCGCACCTTGCCCACAAGCCCGTGCCGGTAGAGGAAGGCCATCCCAAAAAGTCTTCCGAAGTCACCATCACGCGGCGTCTCTACCGTTCCGGCGAAAGCGAATACCTGATCGACGGCCGTCCGGCCCGCCTGCGCGACATCCAGGACATCTTCATGGGCACCGGCCTGGGGCCGGAAAGCTACGCCATCATCGAGCAGGGCCGCATCGGCCAGATTCTCAGCAGCAAGCCGCAGGATCGCCGCAGCGTGATCGAAGAGGCAGCGGGCATCACCAAGTTCAAAACGCGCAAGCGGTTGGCGGAAGCCAAGCTGGAAGGCGCCAAGCAGAACCTGGCCCGCGTGTACGACATTCTGGAAGAGGTCAATCGCCAGGTCAATTCGCTGAAGCGTCAGGCCTCCAAGGCCAAACGGTACGGCGAACTCAAGGTCGAACTCGAATCGCGCCTGCGCGTGGTGTTGAGCGGCAAGTACCGTCTGCTGGAGCGCGACGCCGCCAAAACGGCGCTGGACCTGAACGCGGCGGCGGCCGACCTGAAATCGCTCACCGAACAGGTGGCCGAAAGGGAGCAGAGCCACGAGCGCGCGCAGGCCACCTGCTACGAAATCGAGCAGCAGTTGACCGAGGCCCGGCAGCAACTGGCCGGCATGAACGTGGAAGCCGAGCGCACGCGCGGCCGCCTGGAATCGCAGGTGAAGGAAAGCGGAGCCATTGAGCAGCGCATCGCTCATTCGGAAAAGGAATCGCAGGACCTGGGACTCCGCCTGGATAAGCTGGACGAGGAAATTGCCGCCCACAAGAAGAATGTGGACGAGCTCGAAGCGCAGATCTCGCAGGCGCGCGAGCGGATGACGGAGATCAACCAGCAGCGCGAAGCCCTGCAGGTGAAAGTACGCGAGCGGGAACGGGCCATTGAGGCCGGACGGCAGGTGATACTCCGCCTCCTGGGCGAAGCCTCCACGCTGAAGAATCAACTGGCGCAGATTGACGAATACCTGGCGGGAATCGATCGCGAGACGGCCCGCTCCACGCGCGAAGAACAGGTGGCGTCGGCCGAAATCGAACGGCTCGAAGCCGCGCGCAAGCAGCTCTCCGAGACCGTGTCGCAGCGGCAGCTCGAACTGGAATCGGTGGTGGGCGAGCGGCGCCGCACCGAAGAGGAACTGGCCGACCGCCGCCGCACCAGTGTGGAACTGCGCCGCGAAATCGACGGCCTCAAGAACGAAGTTTCGCAGATTCGCGCGCGCAAGGAATCACTGGAGCAGGTGCTGGCGCATCGCACGTACACCACCGATTCGGTGAAGCGCCTGTTCGCATCGCTTGAAAAGGGCAAGGCCACGGACCTGAAGCCGCTTGGCGTGCTGGCCGATTACGTGGAAGTGGATACGCAGTTCGAAAAGCCCACCGAAGAATTCCTGCACGAAGAACTGGAATACGTGGTGGTGGCCACGTGGGAGCAGGCCGAGTGCGGTCTGGATTTCATCCGCGCCGAGCTGGATGGCCGCGCCACCTTCCTGGTCCATCCCGAACCGAACGGCGTGAATCACGGCCATCTGCCGGAGCCTGCCATCGGACCCGAGACTGGTCTGGTAGCGCGACTCAGCGATTCGCTGCGCCTCACCAACGGCTTCAAGGATCGCGCCACGGACCTGCTGCCGCGCCTCTCGCTGTGTTTCCTGGCGGAAGACCGGCAGGCTGCGCAGCGGCTGGCGGTCTCGTATCCGCACCTGTATTTCCTGCTGCCGGATGGCGTTTGCTATCACGGCCACACGGTGACGGGCGGTAAGAAGACCGGCGCCGGTCCCCTGGCCATGAAGCGCGAAGCGCGCGAACTCGCGGTGAAATTGCAGGGCCGCACTTCCAAGGTGGAAGATGCGCTGGCGCGTCAGGATGGTTTGCAGCAGGAGATCATCGGACTCGAAGCCGAGCTGGAACGGCTGCGCGCCTTGCAACAGTCGCGCGAGAAGGATCGCGTGGCGTTGGACCACGAGATGCGCAAGCTGGGCGAGGATCTCTCGCGCAGCAATTCGCGCCTGAGCGTGGCGCGCCTCGAACTGGAGCGGCTGCGCCGCGATTCGGAAAAATCGGCCGAGCAGCGCGAGCGCAATCACACGGCGGTAGAGGAGAAGGAACGGCTGCGCGCTGAACGGGAAGCGGCGCTCGAAGGCGAGCGGCAGGAACTGGAGAAGCTGGAAGGCCAGGCGGCCACCATCGGCGAAGAGCATGCCGAAACGCGCGCCGGACTTGCCGGATTGGAAGAGCGGCATCGCGGCGAGCGCAGCGCCATGGGGCGTCTGGAGCAGCAGTTCCGCGAGACCACCAACCGGCGCAACGCGATCGCGCCGGAAATTGAGCGGTTGGGCGAACAGCGCGCCCGCCTGCTGGCCAACAATATCGAATTGGATCAGCGCGCCGGCCAACTCGCCGGCCAGATTACCGGACTGGAAGCCCGCGTCAATGAAATGGCGCAGCAGGACGAGGCCATGCGGGAAGCTCTCCGCGTGGGCGAGGAGGCCCTGAAGGCTCTCCGCACCGGCGTCCAGGACGCCATGGAGAAGCGCTCGCAGACCGAAGTGGAACTGGTGCGCAAACAGGCCGAGCTGAAGTTCCTGGATGAGACCAGCCGCAAGGAACTGAACTGCCCGGTGGAAGAATTGGCGGCGGCGGACGATCCGGTGCCGGATGCCGACACCATCACGGAAGCCGAATTGGAATGCAATGAAGTGCGCAGCCGCATCGAATCGCTCGGCGCGGTGAATGCGGCGGCCATGGAGGAGTATCAGGAAGCGCAACAGCGGCAGGACTTCCTGAGCGCCCAGCGCCAGGACCTGATCGATTCCATCCGCGATACGGAGAAAGCGATCCAGGATATCGACCAGGTGTCGCGCCAGAAGTTCGGCGAGGCCTTCGAGGCCATCAATCAGAACTTCCGCCTGATCTACCAGCACCTGTTCGGCGGCGGAACGGGCGAAATGCGGCTCACCGATCCGGAGAATCTGGCCGATTCGGGCATCGATATTGTCTGCTCGCCTCCGGGCAAGCGTTTGCAGAACGTACTGTTACTTTCGGGCGGCGAAAAAGCGCTGTCCGCGGTGGCGCTGCTGATGGCCATCTTTAAGTACGCGCCCAGCCCATTCTGCGTGATGGACGAAGTGGACGCGCCGCTCGACGAGGCCAATATCGGCCGTCTTACCAAGCTGTTGCAGGAGATGTCGATGAACACACAATTTGTGGTGATCACGCACTCCAAGCGCACCATGGAAGCGGCGCAGGCGCTTTACGGTGTCACTATGCAGGAGCCCGGAGTCAGCCGGTTAGTGTCCGTAAAATTCCACGGCGAAGCGGCGGCGCCCGCAGCGTAGCAATCACCGTATTGCGTTCATTCCCGGCGGTATGTCATCATACCTCCAATTCACTGGAGGCGCGTGGTGCCGGTTAAGAGCTTTGTAATAGCGTTGTTACTTCCCGTCTGCCTGCAAGGGCAGGGCTTCGATAAGCTACTCGGAGCGAAGAAGGCCAAGGACGCTACGCTGAAACGGCTGCTGCCGGCGCAGGTGAACCTGAATCAAAAACGCATCCGTGTGGATGCGCAATTGATGGGCACCAGTAAAGCTCCTCCAGAACTGAAGGACATTCTGAAGACGAAGCTCACCACTTCCATTCAGAAAGATAATCGCTTCGTCGTCGACGAGACCAATCCCGAAACCGCCCTTCACTTCACGGTCACTAACTACTATGTGGAGGCGCGGAAAACGCAGGCCGCTCAAAACTCCCCGGTCTGCACGTTTTACACCGGCAAGATCGAGGTGAGTTATCAGGCGATCGACTTTGCCAGCAAGACTCCGTTCGATTCGGAGAATCTCACCCACACCATCACGGCGGAAGATCCCAAAAAGAGCGGCGGTATTACCTCTGTGCTGCACAGGGGGCCCGGCGGCTGCGGCACCCATGCCAAGGGAACGGAGAACGAAGCGCGCGACGAATTAGTGGACGCGATTGTGGCGCAGATGTCGCAGCGTGCGGCGCCCTTCGAAGAGTCCGTCACCGTGCCGGTGCCCGGCGGCAAACTGGAACCCCTGTCGGCGCTCGCCATGAGCGGCCGCTGGTCCACCTTGCTGGAACAGGCCGAAAAGATGGACAAGTTGCCGAAGCCGGAGGATGACGCCTATCGTTATTACCTGATCGGCCTGGCCAACGAGGCGCTGGCGTATCAGGATGCCAGCGAGGCTTCGGAGCTGGAGAAGAACCGGCGCGGCGACACCAGCAGCGAGAGCGCTAAACAGGCCATGGCGCAGGAGAACAAAGACTTCGAAGACGCCCAGAATTATCTGGACAAGGCCACCAAGGCATATAAGGACGCCATTCAGAACAAACCGGGAGAGAAGGAATTTCGCCCGCCCGATGGCCGCATGGAAGAGGCAGTGAAACTCTACGCCACCATCTCCCGCCACAAAGCCGAATATCAGGAAGCCGTGGCGAAGCGCAAACATCCGGCGGCCACTACGACCGTGGCCACTCGAGGCGCCGAAGCCCCCGCTGCCAAGTCGGCGCTGGATCAGATCGTGTCCATGTGCCAGGATCACGTGCCGGATATCGGACAGATGGTTGTGGATCATCCGGCGGAATTGCACTTTGAAAAAGGGCTCACACTGGCCGAAGAACTGCGCCTGAAGAAGGAATGCGGCACCAGTAGCCCGGCCATCCTGAAGGAGATCAAAAGTCAGGTGGCCTCCCGCGCGAAGAAGTAATTCCATGCGACGATTCCTGGTCGCGATCCTGCTGGCGCCGGTGGTCTACGGTCAGGTGGCGGATCGCTGTTCCCCCGGCTGGTCGATGCTGAATCTGCTGCGGGAGCAGTTGACTCCCGACACGCCGCAGGAAACGCTGGAGCTGATGCAGGCGCGCATCGGCCGTCGTCTGGCGGCCTGTCGCGAGATTCCCGACCTCTGGTATTACCGCTCCGTGGTGGCCGAGCGTCTGCACGATGCCAAGGATGCGGCGTACGCGCGCAAGGAGGCGGCCAGCCTGAATTCGGAGGCCTTGCGCGGCAAGCTCAATCCGTTCGACGCCGCCCCGGTAGCGGCGCCCGTGCTGCCCGCCGCGATGGGGCAGAAATACGCGGTCGTCGTCGGAATCAACAAGTTCGTCAGCGCGCCCGAACTGCACTTCGCGGTGAACGACGCGCGCGGGTTTGCCGGGGTGCTGGAGGATCCGCAGGTGGGTCGCTTCCGAAAGGAAAACGTGACCACGCTGGTGGATGACGACGCCACGCTCAGCGGGATTCGGACGGCGATCGGCACGGTCCGCGAGCGCGTCAAGCCGGAGGATCTCGTGGTGATCTACATTGCCAGCCACGGCTCGCCGCGCGCCTCCGATCCGAACGGCGTGAGCTACGTGATCACGCACGATACCAAGCTGGATACGGCGGCGAACCTCTATGCGACGTCGCTGCAGATGATCGATCTGGTGGAGATTCTGCGCCGCGATGTGAAGGCCAGGCGCGTGGTGCTGATTCTGGATACCTGTTTCAGCGGCGATGCCACCGGCGAGCGCGGCGTGGCCATCCACACCAGCGATGCGGCCGCGGGTCCAGCCACCGAGTTCAGTGTGGCTACCGACCGCTTCGAGGACAAGAGCACAGGCTCGGCCCGCGTCGTGATCTCGGCCAGTCGCGCCAACGAGCAATCGCGCGAGGACCCGGCGTTGCAGCACGGCTACTTCACGTATTATCTGCTCGAAGCGCTGCGCAATCACGACGGCAAGACGCCCCTCAGCGACGTCTTCCAATTCGTCCACGACCACACGCTGAAGGCGGTCCAGGACAAGTTCGGCGTCTCGCAGACACCCACAATGCGCAATACTCCCGAAGGGTTGAGCCTGGTCCTGGGCGCGGTGCCGGGCGGGGATTGAACGACCGGAATCGGTGAAGGCTTCCCAGGCTGACCCGTGCGATACTCCTGACTATGCGCCGTTTTGCATCGCTGATTGCTCTGCTCTGCCTGCCCCTGCTGGCTTCCGAAGAGCTAAATCGTCAACTGAAAAGACTGTATGTAGCCAAGGAGTTCGACTCCGAACGGTTTGGGCCGGCACGCTGGATTGAAGGTGGCGCGGCTTATACCACTCTCGAAGGCGGCTCGATCATCCGCTACGAGACGGCCACCGGACAGAAGCAGACCATGGTGGACGCGGCGCAGATCAAGCATGCGGTCGACGACTACATCTGGTCGCAGGATTCCAAGCGGCTGCTGATCTTCACCGGCAGCCAGAAGGTCTGGCGCGAAAACACGCGCGGCGATTACTACGTGCTGGACCGCGCCAGCGGCGTGCTGAAAAAACTGGGCGGCAGCGCTCCGGCGGCCAGCCTGATGTTCGCCAAGTTCTCTCCCGACGGCGCGCGCGTGGCCTACGTCCGCGGCAACAATATCTATGTCGAGGACATCGCGTCCGGCTCCATCCGTCAACTCACCAGCGACGGCAGCGCGACCATAATCAACGGTACCGGCGACTGGGTCTACGAAGAGGAATTGAATTTGCGCGATGGCTTCCGCTGGAGTCCCGACGGCCGCAGCATCGCCTACTGGCAGTCCGATTCGAGCGGCGTGCAGAAGTACACTCTCATCAATTACACCGACTCGCTGTATCCCAAACTGACGGAGATCCCGTACCCCAAAGCGGGCACCACGAACTCCGCGGTGCGCGTGGGCGTGGTCAGCGCGACCGGCGGCAAAACGACGTGGATGGCGATCCCCGGCGACCCGCGCAATAACTACATCTTTCGCCTGGAGTGGACCGGAGCCGCGGAACTGGCGATCGGCCAATTGAATCGACTGCAAAATACCGCGACCGTTTACCTGGCCGATGCGCACAGCGGCCGCGCTGCCAAAATGCTGGAGGATCACGATGCCGCTTGGGTGAACGTGCCCGAGATCGGTATCGTGGTCACGCGCCAGAACTTCGAGTGGATCAACGATGGCAAGAGTCTGCTGTGGACCAGCGAGCGCGACGGCTGGGATCGCGCCTATGGGTTCAACCGCGATGGCGGCGCGCCGCGCGCCATTTCGCCGCCCGGGTGGGACGTGGTCAGCATCGGCGAGGTGACCGGCGGCTGGATGTACTTCATCGCCTCGCCCGACAATGCGACGCAGCGTTACCTTTATCGCACCCGGATCGACGAGCAGGGAAAGGCCGAGCGGCTGACCCCGGCGAACGAGCCGGGCACGCACAGCTACAACATCTCGCCCGATGGCCGCTGGGCCTTCCACACTCACTCGCGCTTCGATGTGCCCCCCGCGACCGACCTGGTGCAACTGCCCGAGCATCGCGTGGTCCGCAGCCTGGTGGACAACGCCGAGCTGCGCGCCAAAGTGCACGCGATGTGGTCGCCCGCTCCCGAGTTTTTCCAGGTGCCCGGCGCCGATGGCACAACGCTGGACGCGTGGATGATCAAGCCGCGCAACTTCGACGCCTCGAAGAAGTATCCGACGGTGGTGTACGTGTACGGCGAGCCGGCGGGGCTGACGGTGACCGATGGCTGGTCGCCGACCAATCTGTTTCACAAGATGCTGGCCGACGACGGCTACCTGGTGGTCAGCTTCGAGAATCGCGGTACGCCGGCGACGAAGGGCAGGGAATGGCGCAAGTCGGTATACGGCGCGGTGGGTGTGCTGTCCACCAGGGATCAGGCCGAGGCGGTCCGTCAACTGGCCAAGGCGCGGTCTTATGTGGACGCCGCCCGCGTGGCGGTGTGGGGCTGGAGCGGCGGCGGTACGAACACGCTGAATCTGATGTTCCGCGCGCCGGATGTTTATAAGGTGGGAGTCTCGGTGGCGCCGGTGCCGGATCAGCGGCTCTACGACACCATCTATCAGGAGCGATATATGGGCACCCCGGAGGGCAACGCCGAGGGCTACAAGCAAGGGTCGGCCATCAACTTCGCCGAAGGGTTGAAGGGGCGGCTGCTGATCATCCATGGAACGGGCGACGACAACGTACATTTCCAGGGCTCGCAGCGGCTCATCAATCGCCTGGTGGAACTCGGCAAGCCCTTCGACTTTATGGAGTATCCGAACCGGTCGCACGCCATCTCCGAAGGCCCCGGCACCAGCCTGCACATCTATACCCTGATCTGCCGCTACCTCGAAGAGCATTTGTAGGAGGGCAGACGCTTTCGCCTGTCACACACCTCGGGCTTCTACCTGTGATATAGGTAGAAGTACGAGGTATGCCGGTGAAATCTGATCTTCCGCAAGGCACGTTGGATCTTCTCATCCTGAAGATCGCGGGACTGGGACCGGTCCACGGCTACGCCATCGCGCAGCGCCTGCAACAGGTATCGCGCGATGTAGTCCAGGTGCCGCAAGGCTCGCTGTATCCCGCCCTGCACCGCCTGGAGAATCGCGGACTGCTGACCGCGGACTGGAAGGAAACCGAGACCGGCCGCGAGGCCAAGTTCTACCGCCTGACCCGTAAGGGCCGCGCCCAACTGGACGAGGAGACGGCCAGTTGGCAGCGGCTCGCGCAGGCCGTCGGGCTGATTCTCAGGCTCTCCGAAGGAGGCGCGGAATGAGTTGGGAAGACCGTCTCGACAAGGAATTGCGCTTTCATCTGGAGCAGCATGTGGCCGACCTGATCGCGGAGGGCCACACTCCGCGGGAAGCGCGCCGCATCGCGCGCATCGAGCTGGGAGGCGCCGAGCAGGTGAAGGAAGGCTGCCGCGACGCACGGCCCACGCGCTGGCTGCACGACCTGCGCCAGGATTTCCAGTACGCCCTCCGTACGCTGGCGCGCAAGCCCGGTTTCGCCGCTGTCGCTCTGCTCACGCTCGCCCTGGGCTGCGGCGCCACCACCGTCATGTTCACGGTGATCAACGGAGTGCTGCTGCGTCCTCTGGCCTACGCCCATCCCGAGCGTCTTCTGCGGCTCCAGGAGAAGACGGTCCAGGCCACCCGCTTCGGCAACCTGTGGGCCTTCGCCTATCCCAACTATCTGGATTGCCAGCGAGAGGCGCACTCGGTGAGCATGGCGGCCTTCCGCTTCAGCGTGGGGACCGCCAGCGCGCACGGCGAGGCCCAATACGTTTCCGGGCGCGAGATCTCGGCCGGCCTGTTTTCCCTGCTGGCCACTCCGCTCGAGCGCGGCCGCGAGTTTCGCCCCGATGAGGATCAGCCCGGCGGCCCGCCGGCACTCATTCTGAGTCACCACTTGTGGCAGAGCCTGTTCGCGGGCGATCCGGCAGCGCTGGGCAAGCCGCTCACGGTGGATGGCAAGCCGTACACCGTGGTAGGGATCGCGCCGGCTTCCTTCCGTTTGGAGGGCGAGGAACCAGACGTCTATCTTCCGCTCGGCCAGGACTCCTCGCCGAACCTGAAGAACCGCAATCGCCACCCGGGCATCACCGTTTACGCGCGGCTTCACGACGGCGTCTCGCCCGCCGCCGCGCAGGCCGAACTCTCACTCATCGGCCGCCAATTGGCCGTCCAGTATCCGGACTCGAACAAGGACCGCAGTTTCGTGGCCGACCCGCTGCGTCCCGAAGTGGGCGATGTTGGCTCCATGCTGTGGCTGCTGTTGGGCGCGGTGAGCCTGGTGCTGCTGATCGCCTGCGTGAACGTCGCCAGCCTGCTTCTGGCGCGCGCCGTTTCCCGCGAGCGCGAACTGGCCATGCGCGTGGCGTTGGGCGCCAGCCGCGGCCGTCTGGTGCGGCAATGTCTCACCGAAAGCGCGGTCCTGGGACTCAGTGGCGGCCTGCTGGGAGTGGTGCTGGCCGCCGTGGGAATTCGACCGTTCCTGGCCCTGTGGCCGGGCACCTTGCCGCGCGCCGAAGAGGTGCATATCGATTGGCGCGTGCTGCTGTTCGCCGTGGCGGCGTCGCTTGTCAGCGGACTCTTGTTCGGTCTGGCGCCGGCCTGGCGCGCGCCCGTCCGCAATGTGGAGCAGGCCCTGCGCGCCGGCGGCCGCACCATCACGGGAGGCGCTCGCCGCCTGCACGCCGCCTTCGTGGTGTCGGAAATCGGACTGGCCGTCGTGCTGCTGGTGGCCGCGGGCACGCTGGGCCGCACGATGCTGCGGCTCTCGGCATTGAACCCCGGCATGGACTGTCACAATGTGCTGATCAGCCGGATCGCACTCTCGCCGGCCGCGCTCACCAAGCCCGCCCAAACGCGCGCTGCGTGGGACGACGTGCTGGAACACGCGCGCCGCATCCCGGGCGTTCAATTCGCCGCGGCCGTGGATACGGTGCCGATGCGGGAAGGCTACAACGAGTTGAGCTATTGGACCAGCGCGGCGCTGCCTCCGGCCAAAGAGCAGCCTTCGGCGCTGGCCACCAGCGCGACTCCGGATTACCTGAACGTCATGGCCATTCCACTGCTGCACGGCCGCTTCTTCAACGACCATGACCGTCTGGCCAGCCAACCCGTAGTGGTGATCGACGACGTGCTGGCGCAACAGGCATTCGGCGCACAGAATGCCGTGGGTCAACGACTCTGGCTGCCGCCGGAATCGAGTCCCTTCGCGTCCGACCCCAATACTGCCGTCCCGGTTCAGGTGGTGGGCGTGGTCGGTCACGTGCGCCATTGGGGCCTGGCAGGCGACGATCAGGCCGCCGTGCGCGCCCAACTGTATTACCCCTTCGCCCAGGTTGCCGATCCCCTGGTGCATCGCTGGAGCGACCTGATGTCCGTGGTGGTGCGCACCAACGCCGCGCCCTTGAGCCTGGTGGACCCGTTGCGTAAGGAATTGCGCAGCGCCACCGGCGGCGCGAGCGGCGACCAGGCGCTCTACGAAGTCCGCACCATGGAACAACTGGTGAGCGATTCGCTGGCCCGCCAACGCTTCCTGCTGCTGCTCTTTGGCATCTTCGCCGGACTGGCACTGACTCTCGCCTGCATCGGAATCTACGGCGTCATGGCGTATCTCACCAGCCGCCGCGTGCCGGAAATCGGCGTGCGTCTGGCGCTGGGCGCGACCGCCGGAGAAGTCGTATGGATGGTGCTGAGGCAGAGTCTGTGGATGATTCTGGGCGGAGTCGCGGTGGGCACGCTGGCAGCGCTCGCGGCCGCGCGCACGCTGGAGCGGCTGGTCGAAGGCGTGCGGCCCACGGACCTCTCGACCTGGGCGATTCCCACCCTGGTTCTGGTGGCGGCAGCGTTACTGGCCAGCCTCCTCCCAGCCCGCCGCGCCAGCCGCATCGACCCGCTGACGGCCCTTCGCCAGGAGTAGCGTGCGATGGGAGGTGGAACGGTGTGGATTCCAATCGGGCCCATACACGCTCATGACATCACCTTGCTCGGCGACGCCATTGTGTGCTGCCGTGGCGCGCCCACCCGTGACCCGCTCCGGAGGATCCTCGACGGATTGGTCCATACGTTGCCCCTCGAAGGCGACCCAGCCGTAGCAGGCAAAGGGAATCAGGTAAGTCACGGAAGGTCACCCACGCTTCCTAACGGTCGCGGCTCGGATTGCGTACTCCTACGATAGGATTCCTTCGATTGACCCGCCGCTTGTCTCCACCAATGACGGCAGTTACCATGCGGTCATGCGATTCAGCTTGATCACGGCACTGGCGCTTGCTCCCAGCCTGCTGTGCGCCGCCGGCCCAAAGCCGGATTTCGGCCCGAACGTGCTGACGTTCGACCCTTCCATGACGGCCGCCGCCATCCAGGAGCGCATCCAGGCCGTCTACGCGATCCAGGAGAAGAATCAGTTCGGCCCGCAGCGCAACGCGCTCCTCTTTCTTCCCGGCCAGTATTCGGTCGACGTCCCCATCGGCTACTACACGCAGGTGCTGGGACTCGGCGCCACCCCCGACGCCGTGCGCATCAAGGGCAACGTCCATTCCGACGCCAGCCTGCCCCGCAATAACGCCACCTGCTCCTTCTGGCGCGGCGCCGAGGGCTTCTCCGTGGAGCCCACCGGCGGCACCATGCAATGGGCCGTCTCGCAGGCCGCGCCCTTTCGGCGCATGCATGTCCGCGGCAACATGGTGCTCCATCAGAGCGGCGGCTGGGCCAGCGGCGGCTGGATGTCCGACGATTGGATCGACGGCACCGTCGGCTCCGGGTCGCAGCAGCAGTGGATCTCGCGCAACACCAACTGGGGCGGTTGGACCGGGTCGAACTGGAATATGGTCTTCGTGGGCGTGAACCATCCTCCCGAGGGCGAGTGGCCCACCCCGCCGTACACCAAGATCGCGCGCGTGCCGGTGGTGCGCGAAAAGCCGTTCCTGCAAGTAGACGCCGCCGGCAACTACAGCGTCCGCGTGCCGTCCCTCCGCACCGATAGTTCGGGCATCACCTGGGAAGCCGGGTCGACGCCGGGACAGTCGATTCCGCTCAGCCGCTTTTACATCGCGCGGGCCGGCGTCGACACCGCCGACAGCCTGAACGCGCAACTCTCCAAGGGCAAGAATCTGCTCCTCACCCCCGGCATCTACGAACTGAGCGACACCCTTCGCATCGCGTGGCCCGACACCATTGTGCTGGGACTCGGCTTCGCCACGCTGCACGCGAACCACGGCGTCGCCGCCATGACCACCGCCGACGTGGACGGCATCGTCATCGCCGGCCTCTTCTTCGACGCGGGCGCCGACAATTCGCCCGTCCTGCTGGAAGTGGGACCGTCCGGCAGCAAGGCGCGCCATGCGAAAAATCCCATTTCGCTGCACGATGTGTTCTTCCGCGTGGGCGGCGCGGCGGCCGGTCGCGCCTCGGTGAACTTGCGGATCAACAGCAGCGACACGATTGTGGATCACACCTGGATCTGGCGCGCCGATCACGGCGCGGGCGTGGGCTGGACCACCAATCCCAGTGCCAACGGCCTGGTGGTCAACGGCGCCGCCGTCACCATTTACGGACTCTTCGTGGAGCATTACCAGGAATATCAGGTGCTCTGGAATGGCGAGGGCGGTCGGGTCTATTTCTACCAGTCGGAGATTCCGTACGATCCGCCCGACCAGCCGAGTTACACCAGCGGCGCGGGCGTCAACGGTTGGGCATCGTACAAGGTGGCGGACAACGTGACCACTCACGAAGCCTGGGGCCTGGGCATTTACAGCGTCTTTCGCCAGCCCGGCGTGGTGTTGAGCCGGGCCATCGAGGTCCCGGACCGCCCCGGTGTCCGCTTCCACAGCATGATCACCGTGCGCCTGGGCAACAACGGCGAAATCACCAATGTCATCAACAATACCGGCGGCCCCGCCAAAGACTCCTCGCGCGTCACACCCAAGGTGACCAGCTACCCCCAGTAGGGCCTGCGCTACTTCACTGCTTGAGTTAATGCCGACGTGGCCCCTTGAATGGCTTCGCCGGCGTTCTCCAGGACTTTTCCCACCCGCACAATCTGCTCTTCGGCCTGCTTCCACTCCTTCTGTTCCAGGCTTTCCCGAACGGCCGGCAGGGTCTTCACTCCATACCCGGTATAGAAGCCGGGCGCGTAGATCTGGTGCTTGAACCACTGGCGATTCGGCAAACCGTCCTGCAGCGTCAGGGCGCGTTCCACCAGAATCAGCCGCTGATTCACGTCGCGCAGCGACGCACGCGCCAGGGCCGAACCGCCGTTTTCGCCGGCTTGCGCCAGGGCTTTGTCATAGAGTTCGGCGATGTGCTGCAAGGATGCGAGGCCGTTCTCCAGCGGCGCGAAATTCAAAATCGGAGGCACGGTTTCCTTCTTCGGCGCCTGCCTGGGATTCTTCGGATCGTTGATCGCCGCAAACACACCGTCGTCGATCTCACGATTGCGCTCGATAATCTGCTCGCGCTTGTCGCGCGCCAGTTTCTCCACTTCCTGCACATAGCGGCCGATGGTTTCCGTGAAGTCGCCAAAATCGAGAGGCAGCAGTTCGGCGTCCGCCAGCCGCATCACGGACATACCGGCCAGTTGCGCCAGCGCGCGCCCGTAGACGAACGTCGTGTCGGAGAAATGCGTGTACCAGTAGAAGTCGTCGTAAATCGAATGGTAGATGCCGCCGCGATCCTCGCCGCCGAAGCCCACATTCAACGACGCGATCCCCAGGTGGTCCAGGAACGCGGTGTAATCGGAGCCCGAACCGAGCGCGCCAATCCGCAGGTCGGCGCGGCTGCGTACTTCCTGGCGATCTTCGCCCGAAGAATTGGCGAGCCGCATATCCCGCAAACGCGTGGCCACCGGAATCTTGGCCTCGGGATCCTCCACGTCCTTCGCCACACCGTTGATGAAGCGCTCGAGGGAATGCGAGCCCTCGGCTCCAAACTCGCCGCGCCCGTTCCCGTCCGTATTGATGTAGACAGCGGCGTTACGGGCCAGTTCGGTGGCATGCGTTTCGGCCCATTCGGTGGAGCCTAGCAAACCCGGCTCTTCGCCGTCCCAGAAGCAGAGCACAATGGTCCGCTTGGGCTTCCAACCCTGCTTCAACAGTGTGGAGAAGCCGCGAGCCTCTTCCATCAACGCGACCGCGCCGGAAAGCGGATCCTCCGCGCCGTTCACCCAGGCGTCGTGATGGTTGCCGCGAATGATCCACTCGTCGGGATAGGTCGTTCCGGGGATGCGCACAATCACGTCGTACAAAGGTTTGAGATCCCAGTTAAAGGCCAGTTTCAGGTGGACGCGCGCCGGTCCAGGACCCACGTGGTACGTGATCGGCAGCCCGCCGTGCCAGTTGTCGGGCGCCAGGCGGCCTTGAATGGCGGCCAGCAACGGCTGAGCGTCGCCGTAAGAAATCGGCATCACTGGAATTTTGGTGAGCGTGGGCGCACCGGCAATCGGCAGCCGTTTGGCATCCTTGGTGGCGCCCACTCCGGGTGTCAGCGGATCGCCGGGATACAGCGGCATGTCCATCACGCTACCACGCTGCACACCCTCCTTCGGCCGCATGGGACCGGCCGGGAAGACATCGCCATCGGTGTAGCCATCGTCGCGCGGGTCGGAATAAATCAGGCAGCCCACCGCGCCGTGTTCCGCCGCGACCTTCGGCTTGATGCCGCGCCACGTCTGCCCGTACCGCGCGATCACGATGGCGCCCTTCACCGAGATGCCGAGTCGTTCGAGCTCCTCGTAATCGGCCGGCGCGCCATAGTTCACGTAGACCAG
>DASZMZ010000322.1:0-10425 GCA_035551455.1 Candidatus Sulfopaludibacter sp. | reverse complement strand
TTCAGCCTGGTTGGGATCCACGGAGAAGAGGCGCGCGAACTGAGGATCGGCATACACGATGTCGAGTTCGACGTCCCAATCCCAGGTGCCGACGCCGCCACCGGCGTCCAGAGCGAGGCTGAGGCGTTCTTCACTCTTGCGAAGGGCCGCCTGGCTCTGCTGCAGGCGCAGGAGTAAATCCTGCCGGTCATTCTCCAGCAGAATGCGTACGAAGCCGCCGATTTCACCGGCCGAATCGCCCAGCGGCAGGAGGCGGCCTTCCAGGTAGATCGTGGAGCCGTCTTTGCGCCGGTAACAGCGCTCTGCGTCCACGCGGCCGCTCCGCCGGGCTTCCTCCATTTCCTGCTGCGGAATATCGGCGGCAACATCGGCGTCCGTGAACACGGTGTGCGATGGCAGACCAAGCCACTCAGACTCCTGGTAACCGAACACACGCTCGATGGCAGGGTTCCAGCTCGCCATAAGGCCGTCGCCAGTAACTCGATAGATGGCCGAGATCGCCGAGTCGCCCAAGCCGGCCAGAGCCAGATCAAAGATGTTGTTATTGTTCAAGCGGTACTTATCTCTCGCGTTCGATTTACAGAATTCTACCGCGCCCAAGCCGGGTCTCGTAATCGGAATTTTAGCTTAGTAACGCGGCTGACTCGGCGGGTGTCTGAATGCGAACCACTGTCTCACCGATACTGGTAACCACATCCACAGTGAAGGCCTTGGCGAGCCGCTCGTCCGTCTTGGCGCCGCCTCGCGCGAAGCCCCAGAGTCCCACGACGATGCGCAGCCCCGGAAAGCGGGCGCGTAACGCCTTGCTGAGAGAGCGGGCGTTGATGAGGGCGAAAGGCGGCAAGGCGGAGACGCAGACAACGTCGCCGGATTCGGCGGCCACCAGATCGAGCGTTTGCGATAGGGAGCCGCCCAGCGGCAGCGAAATCGCGGTATGTCCGGCCCGCTCCAGCACCTGACACAACATGGCCCCCGAGATCTCGTCGGCCTTATCGCCGGCGGGCACGCAGACCACGCGGATTCCAGGCGAGACGGCGGGCGGGGCCTCGGGCTGCTCCTGGTCCTCCGGTTGCTCGGCGGTATAGTCGGCCAGTTCGGCCACAAACTCCTCGACGGTTTCGATGAGGAAGTGGCCGCGGGTTTCGTCGAGTTCGCCTTTGTGGCGCTCCTCCTCGAACAGAGCCAGCGCGGGAATCAGCAGGTCGTCATAGAGTTGGGAAAGCGTGTGCTCCTTCAGGAAATCTTCAATTACGGTGTGCGCCTCGGCGTCATCCATGGCAAGGAGGCGCTGGTATACCAGGGCTGCCGGAGACAGCGCGGGCTCGTCACCCAGCAGGATATAGAGGAAGGCGAACTGCGGCACATAGCGGCCAATCACCATCACGCAGACCGTGAGCGGCGTGGAGAGGACCAGTCCGATGGGTCCCCATAGTGCGGTCCAGACAGTGGCCGCGACCAGAATGGCCAGCGACGAGATGCCGGTGTGCGTGCCGTAGAGCGCGGGTTCCACTACGTAGGCAGTGATGGGCTCGACCAGCAGAAAGAGTCCCAGGCACAAGAGCGGCTGCAGCCAGTGATCCGAAATGGCGAGGGCCACGATCGTGGGCAAGGCAGCGCCCAGCACGGGCCCCAGATACGGTATGAAGCGGAACAGGCCGGCCAGCACGCCCCAGAGCAGGAAATTCGGAATGCCAATGAAGTAGAGGCCCACGGTGATGAGCGCGCCGAAAGCGGAATTCACCAGAAACTGCAATCGCAGATAGCGGCTGACGCGCTGCGCGGCATCGTCAAACGCTTCGGTGGCCACGTGGAGCTGGTTCTGGCCGATCAGGCGGAGAATGCGACTGCGCAGATCTTCGCGTTTGGCCAGCATCACGATGGCGAAGACGATCACGATGACAGCCGTGCTGACCGGCGCCAGCAGCGGGCCCAGAATGCTCTTCACGGATTCCAGCAGGGTGGGCGGCGCTTCCACCAGTTGGACCAGCACCGGGGGAGCGGCGGTTCCGGTGAGCGGCGGGGGGGCAGTGTGGCGGCGGAGCACCGGCGGGGTCTCGGCCTTCTCCGGCGGCGCGCCGGCCAGTTCCTTGGTGAGTTCCTTCACGCTTTCGCCGGCTTTGGCGAGACCTGCTTTGGAGGGTCCGCGGAAGGCGTCCACGCGATGGCGGATATTCTGCTTGTAGTTCGGAAGTTCGTTGATGACGTCGATGAGCTGATTGCCCACCAGCCAGCCCAACCCCCCGAAGGTCGAGAAGGAAATGAAGACCACCACCAGCACCGCGGGGATGCGGCCGATGTGCCAGGCTTCAAGCCGCTTGACCGGGGGCGTGAGCAGAAAAGCGATCAGGACGGCAAGCGACAACGGGATCAGCACGTCCTTGGCGACGTAGAGGACTCCGCCGGCAAGAATCACGGGAAGTAAGGATGACACCGGCGTCGGTTTGTCGGAGCGACTCATGCCAGAGCTTTCGCTGGCATTTCAAGCGCCATTCTGCCGCGTCACACCTTATCGATCTTGCGCAGCGCCGGGAACATCCACGACCAGAGCGACACCACTGCCACCGTGCCGAGTCCGCCGAGTACGACCGCGGTCACCGGACCGAACCACTGACCGGTGACGCCGCTTTCGAACTGTCCCAATTCATTGGAGGCGCCCACGAACAACATGTTCACGGCGCTGACGCGGCCGCGCATTTCGTCGGGCGTGTGCAGTTGCACCATGGTCTGGCGGACGATGACGCTGACCATGTCGCAAGCGCCCACCATCACCAGCGCGACCAGCGAGAGCCCGACATTGCGCGAGAGTCCGAAGACCACGGTGAAGACGCCGAAGCCGGCCACGCACCAGAGCATCGCTGCGCCGGCATGGCGGCGCAGCGGCCGGTGCGCCACGGCGATCGAGGTGACCAGCGCGCCGATTCCCGGCGCACCGCGCAGAATTCCCAGTCCGGCGGTGCCGGTGTGCAGAATGTTCTTGGCGTAGACCGGCAGCAGCGCCACCGCGCCGCCCAGAAGCACCGCGAACAGGTCCAGCGAGATGGCGCCCAGAATCAGCTTGTTCTCCCAGATGTAGCGCAATCCGCCGAGCACCAGTTCCACGGTGACCGCTTTGCGAGCCCGCTCCACCGGCGGAATCCGAAGGCGCGAAACCAGTACCAGACCGACGATGGTGAAGACGGCGGAACATCCGTACACCGGCATGGGATTGCCGGTGAAACCATACAGGAGTCCGCCGATCATGGGGCCGATGATGGTGGCGCTCATGAAGACGCTGGAACTCCAGGCTACGGCGTTTTGGAAGTGCTCACCGGGGACCAGCAGCGGCAGAAATGCCTGGCCCGCCGGACCGTTGAAGGCGCGGACCACGCCGTTGCCCAACAGCACGGCATAAATGGGCCATGCGTCGTGGAGGCCGCGCGCGGTCAGCGCCAGCAGGGCCAGGGAACAGACAGAGAAGGCCAGGTAGCAGCTTTGCAGGATTCGCTGGCGGGGAAGCCGGTCGGCGGTATGGCCGGCGAGAAGGAACAGAAAGATGCCGGGCAGGAATTGCGCCAATCCGACGAGTCCGAGATCCAGCGGCCGGTTGGTGATGCCGTAGACCTGCCATCCCACGGCGACAGCCTGCATCTCCGTGGCGGAGGTGATCAGGAAGCGCGCGGTCATGAAATAGCGGAAGTTGGGATACTGGAACGCGATCCGGCCGGACACAGTCTCAATTATCACCCGAAGAAGCCGCCTCTCCTGTCCCGACATGATGGCGTCGAAATGTGTTAGGCCTCAGAATGAAGTTAAGCGATAGAAGCGCATTTTGGTCTTGAACGAACCTCGCGGCCACCTCAAAAGGGTGGCCGCTATTCTTTGGTATGTGACAGAATAGCCGCAGTGCGCCTTTCCGCCGTCATCCTCCTAATTCTGCTGCCCGGAGTGTTCCGCGCGCAGGACCCGGTGTTTCGCACCGGGGTCTCCCTGGTTCGCATCGATGCGCAAGTTACGGCGGGCGCGGGTCTGATCGAAGGCCTCACTAAGGACGATTTCGTCATCCGCGATAACGGCCAGGTCCAGCCCATCCGGTACATTTCGCAGGATGAGGATCCGCTGGATCTGATGCTGCTCTTCGACGTGAGCGGCAGCATGCTGCCGGCCGTGCGGCGGTTGGCCATTTCGGCGCACACGGCGCTTTCCGAGTTGCACAAAGGCGATCGCGTGGCGGTGGCCGATTTCAATACGGGCGCGCAGTTGCTGACGCCGTTCAGCGACAATCTGGAAGAGGTCACGCAGAAAGTGGGCGACATCGTGGATGTGCCGTTCGGCGGCGGGACTTACATCCTGAAGGCCGTGCAGAGTGCGGCACAGTATTTCGCCAGGAACGCCGACGAGCACCGCCGGCACGCGATTCTGATCTTCACCGACAACGACGGCCAGTGTTCGGCGCGCGAGAAGACAGTGGTGGATCGGTTGTGGCAATCGGACATTCTGTTATGCGGTCTGATTGTGCCAACGGCTCCGATGGTGCGGAGCAACTTCCCGACTCTGGGATCCTGCGAAAACATGTCCGGGGCGGCCGAAAAGACGGGCGGCGAAACGGTGAATGCCAACGATCCCGGTCACACGTTTCGTGAGATGGTGCGCCGCATGCGCAAACGCTACAGCCTTTTCTATGACACGCCCGCGGCCAAGGCGGGCGCGGAACGCAAGGTGGTCGTGGAACTGAGTGATGCGGCCAAAGCACGCTTCCCCAACGGCACGGTGCTGGCGCGTAAAGGCTACTTGATTCCCAAGAAGTAACCGTCAGGCAGCGATGGCGATATCGGCGCCGAGGCCGATGGTCTGGATCAGCGCCAAGGCCGCGCCGCGATCGTTCTGCAACACCAGCAGTTCGATCGGGAGATTCGGATCCCCGGTGAAATGGAAGGCGTACGGCACAGCGGCAGCGCGGAGGGCCGCGATGTGTGTGATGGCGACGCCGAAGCCGGCAGCGGTATCGCGATAGGACAGCAATTGCGTGTCGGCAGCGACCAGATTGTCGGAGGCCTCCACCAGGCGGTCCCAGGGATACGACCAGCCGCCAACCGCGGGACGCGGCGCTACAGAGAGCAGTCCGGAGACCCGCTGAATGAGTTCGTCCTCGCCGAAAGGCTTGATGAGCACCAGTTTCGGATCACGGCGGGCAATGCTCTCCATCGCAATACTGTCCGAAAAACCGGAGATGTAAAGAATTCGAAACCCGGGACGGCGGCGCTCCAGTTCGGCGGCGAGATCCAGGCCGCTCTGGCCGGGAAGAACCATGTCCAGGATGGCGAGGGAGACGGTAGGATTGTCCTCGAACGCAGCCAGCCCTCGCTCGGCAGTTTCGACGGACACCGTGGTGAACCCGTGGCCCGACAACATGCACTCGATGACATCACGCAGGAGCTCGTTGTCTTCGACAACTAACACAGATGGTGGTTGTTCGCCCATGGCATTTCCAAAAACGCCAGCTTCAGTCTATCGCAAAGCATGAAAAGCGCAAACTGTTTCAATGCGTTCCAGTACTAGGGCAAATTGCTATCTTTAGACAACACTCCGGTTCTCGAGAGACCCGTTTTGCACCGGCCCGGCGAGGCGTGATACAGTCCGTTTCATGCGCAAACGGATGGTTGGGATTGGGGCGGTGCTGTGCGCCTGCCTCTTGCTGCAGGCACAGGAGCGGGAGCGCGTCAGCCTCTCCGTCGCTCACCAGATCAGGGACGAAGCGTTTGGCCGGAACTCGAAGGTGATGGACACCTCCTTCTATCTGACGGATGTTCACGGACCGCGCCTCACCGGCTCGCCGCAGGCGAAACGGGCGGCCGAGTGGGCGGTTCAGAAGCTCACCGAATGGGGTCTGGTGAACGCCAAGATGGAGCCGTGGGGCAGCAGCTTCGGCAAGGGTTGGGAATGCACGCGCTACGTCGCGATGATGAAGGCGCCGGAGTTTCAGCCTATCATCGGCTTCGCCGCACCCTGGTCTTCCAGCACCGCGGGCGATGTGACGGGCGACGCCGTTCTGGCCATCATCAACACTCCGGAGGAGTTGGAGCAATGGAAAGGCAAGCTGAAGGGCAAGATGGTGCTGACGGCCGCGCCTCATGCCGATGAATTGCCGGTGACTCCCCTGGCCGTCCGCTTGAGCGATGCCGAACTGGCCGCGGCGGCGGTGGCGCCGGACCCGGCGTCGGGCAATCCCTCTTCCCTGCCCCTGGGCTTCGTGCGCAACGCTCCGTTGAATGGCGGCCCGGTGGGCGGCGGTCGCGGCGGTGCGGCGGCGGGCCGCGGTGGACGCGGCGCGGGTGGCGCCGGCAATTTCCGCGCGCAACTGGCCAAGTTCTGGAAGGACGAGGGCGTCTTAGTGCTGGTGATTCCCGGCGGCGGCACGGCCGATGGCGGCACCATTATGGGACAGGGTCAGGTGCTGCGCACGGCCGCCGACGAAGCGCCGCTGCCCACCGTGATCATCGCCAACGAACACTACAATCGGATCACGCGCCTGCTGGAGAAGAGCATTCCCGTCAGTCTCGAATTCGATATCCAAACAAAATTTACAGATGTCGCCGACTCGTACAACATCACGGCGGAAATCCCGGGCACCGATCCGCGCGCCGGGCTGGTGATGGTTGGCGGCCATTTCGATTCCTGGACGGGCGGCACGGGCGCTACCGATAACGGCGCCGGTGCGGCCATCGCCATGGAATCCGTACGCATCTTGAAATCGCTGAATCTGAAAACGGCGCGGACCATTCGTGTCGGGTTGTGGACCGGCGAAGAGCAGGGACTGTTGGGATCGCGCGCCTACGTGAAGGAGCATTTCGCCGACCCGGCCGACATGAAGCCGAAGCCGGAGCACGCCAAACTGGCCGCCTATTTCAACCTGGATAACGGCGGCGGCAAGATCCGCGGCATCTACATGCAGGACAACGACGAGATGCGTCCCATCTTCGAAGCCTGGCTGGAGCCGTTCAAAGACCTGGGCGCCAGCACGCTGACCATCCGCAATACGGGCAGCACGGACCACGTGTCTTTCGACTCGGTGGGTCTGCCGGCCTTCCAGTTCATTCAGGATCCGCTGGATTACGGCACGCGCACGCACCATTCCAATATGGATGTCTACGACCGCCTGCAAGTGAACGATATGGAGCAGGCGTCGGCCGTGGAGGCATGGTGCGTATACAACGCCGCCGTACGTCCGGAGATGCTGCCACGTAAGCCAATGCCCAAACCGGGCGCGGGACGGGGCGGCCGGGGACAATAAAACGCCATCCCACTGCTAACCTGATATGAGGAGAGTGGGATGCAACTGGGAATGATCGGCCTGGGGCGAATGGGCTCCAACATGGTGCGGCGCCTGATGCGCAACGGCCATGAATGCGCCGTATACGACAGAAATTCCGAGAGCGTTAAAGATCTGGCAGGCAAAGGCGCGGTGGGAGCCGATTCGCTGGCGACGTTTGTCCAGGCGTTGAAGCCGCCGCGCGCCGTCTGGCTGATGGTGCCGGCGGGGGTGGTGGATCAGGCGCTGCACGACCTGGCGCCCTTGCTCGAAGCAGGCGATACCGTGGTCGACGGCGGCAATTCCTATTACATCGACGATATCCGGCGCGCCGAGGAACTGCGCGCACGCGGACTGCACTACGTGGACGTGGGCGTGAGCGGCGGCGTCTGGGGACTGGATCGCGGCTACTGCCAGATGATCGGCGGCGAGACGGAAACGGTGCGTCGTCTGGATCCGATCTTCCGTGCGCTGGCGCCGGGACGCGGGACGATCGACCGAACGCCGGGGCGCGAAAAGGCGGGCGGCACGTCTGAAGATGGCTACCTGCATTGCGGACCTTCGGGCGCGGGCCATTTCGTGAAGATGGTGCACAACGGCATTGAGTACGGCATGATGGCGTCGTATGCCGAGGGCATGAACATCCTGAAACATGCCAATGCGGGCAAACAGGACAAGCGGGAAGCCAACGCGGAGACCACTCCGCTGCGCCATCCGGAACACTACCAATACGATTTGAACCTGGCCGACGTGGCCGAAGTCTGGCGGCGCGGCAGCGTCGTGGCGTCGTGGCTGCTGGACCTGACGGCGATTGCGCTGCTGCAGGAGCCGGACCTGAGCAAGTTCTCCGGGAGGGTTTCCGATTCGGGCGAAGGTCGCTGGACCATCACCGCGGCCATCGACGAATCCGCGCCCGCGCCGGTATTGAGTGCGGCGTTGTATCAGCGGTTCACGTCGCGGGGCGACGCCGATTTCGCGGATAAGCTGCTTTCGGCGCTACGCTTTCAGTTCGGCGGCCACGTGGAAGAAAACCCGGGAGGCGCGAAGTGACGCAGGAATCAGCCCAGCAGCAGACCGCGAAGGCCATGGCGGCGGAGAATACCACGCGACCCGCCGACCGCTGCGCCATGGTGATCTTCGGCGCATCGGGAGACTTAACCAAGCGCAAACTGCTGCCTTCGCTTTACAACCTGGCGAAGAAGAAACTGCTGCCGAAGGAGTTCGCGCTGCTTGGCTGCGCCATCGACGAGATCAGTCAGGACGATTTCCGCGCGCGCGTGAAGAGCGACCTGAAGGAATTCGGCGGGGCCAAGGACGACTGCCCGTTTTGCGAGTGGCTGGTGCAGCGTCTCTACTACGTTTCGGGCGACTTCCAGAAGCCTGAAATCTTCCAGCGCATAAAGACCGTGCTGGCCGATGTGGACCGGCAGCACGGCACCAACGGCAACTACTTTTACTATCTGGCGACGAGCCCGTCGCTGATCGGCCAGGTGATTCAGCAACTGGGCGCGGCCGGGCTAGCCGAGGAGATCGACGGCCACTGGCGGCGGGTCGTCATCGAGAAGCCATTCGGCCACGATCTGGAATCGGCACGCGCGTTGAACGTGCTGGTCGGGAAAGTACTTGCCGAACGGCAGATCTATCGCATCGATCATTACCTGGGAAAGGAGACGGTGCAGAACATCCTGGTGTTCCGCTTCTCTAACGGCATCTTCGAGCCCATCTGGAACCGGCGCTATGTCGACCACGTGCAGATCACGGTCGCCGAGACGCTGGGGGTGGAGCAGCGCGGCGGCTATTACGATCATGCCGGCGCCCTGCGCGACATGGTGCCCAACCACATTCTGCAACTGGTGACCCTGACGGCGATGGAGCCGCCCATTTCGTTTCACGCCGATGCGGTGCGCGACGAGCAGTCGAAGATCCTGCACGCCATTCAGCCGCTTTCGCCGGAGGATGTGTTGACGCGCGCGGTGCGCGGACAGTACGGCGAGGGCTCCGTGGACGGGGCGAACGTCCCGGCATACCGCAGCGAGGAGAGCGTCGACCCGAACTCCACCACGGAGACCTTCGTGGCGCTGAAGTTAGCGATTGATAACTGGCGGTGGGCCGACGTGCCGTTCTACATCCGCACCGGGAAGCGTCTGGCTCAGCGGGCGACGGAAGTGGCGATTCAGTTTCGACGGGCGCCGTTCGTGCTGTTCCGGGACACGCCCGTGGAGAAGCTGACGCCCAACGTGATGGTGCTGCACATTCAGCCGGACGAAGGAATCTCGCTGCGATTCGGCGCCAAGGTGCCGGGCATTCAGGTGGATATCGGCGCGGTCAACATGGACTTCCAGTATCGCGACTACTTCGGCAACGAGCCCAGCACGGGTTACGAACGCCTGCTGTACGACTGCATGACGGGCGATGCGACGCTGTTCCAGCGCGCCGATATGGTGGAGGCCGGGTGGAGCGTGGTGCAGCCCGTCCTGGACGTCTGGAAGGCGCTGCCGCCGCGCAATTTTCCGAATTACCGGTCAGGAAGCTGGGGGCCGAAAGAAGCCGATGAACTGATGGCTCGCGATCACCGCGCGTGGCGGATAGGATGAGGCAGGGCGAGAATCATGCTGGTGCTGCTGTGCGCCGCTGCGGCCGGCGAGGATAGCCCGACACGTCGCTGGCTGATTCGATTTCTGAAGAGCTCCCCCAATACTCCGGAAGCCCGTGAACTAAAGGCGCTCCTGCGGTAACCGCAGATTGCTGGCGAGCGCTGCTCGCCTGGACAGGCCGAGGCCTATCCTACAAATGCAAAACGCCGCACCCGGGTTTGGTGCGGCGTTGTGGGTTTAAAGCGCTTCTGATTAGGCTTGCGGTTTGGCTTTGGCCAGCTTCTCGCGCTGTTCCTTGAGCACGGCCTTGCGGCTGAGCTTGATTTTGTTGCCTTCCAGCGCCAGGACCTTTACCAGGATCTGGTCGCCTTCTTTCAACTCGTCACGGACGTCGCGGATCCGGTTCTCGGCGATCTCGCTGATGTGCAGCAGGCCGTCGGTGCCCGGGAAGATTTCGACGAAGGCGCCGAACTCTACGAGCCGCACCACTTTGCCGAGGTAGATCTTGCCGACTTCCGCCGTGGCGGTGATGTCGGTGATGATCTG
>DASZMZ010000321.1:0-4214 GCA_035551455.1 Candidatus Sulfopaludibacter sp. | reverse complement strand
GAAGATGTTTTCCGGCTCGTTGCCGTAGATGAAGACGTCCTTGATCAGAGGAGGCCCGATGGCGCCGCCGCCGTTGGCGTGGCAGCCGCTGCAGTTGTACCAGTTATAGAGACGCTGCCCTTCGGAGATCGCGAGCGCATTTCCCTCGTCAGGATTCACCGCGTGCGGCTCCGGACGCGGGCCGCCGGGCTGCAGCAAACTTTCGCGCGCCGCATCGGCAAAAACAATCGTGCTGGCGGGTGAGGGCCGGAGTGTGCGCGTTTCCCGATTGCAGCCGGAGAGGGCGACCGCCGCCAACGCCGCCGCGGCGCAGCCGTTATGGAAGCGCGAAAACGTAGAGCATCCCTCCTGGGGTTGTGTGCGCGGGCAGGTCCGTCATCGCGTTGACGAATCCAAGGGCGGCTGTTCCGTCCTTCGGATTTAATCCGCCGGCGACAATCGCACCCGACCATCCGCCGACGCCGGAAAGAACCGCGATGTACTGTTTGCCATCGGGTCCGCGGTAGCTCACCGGCTGCCCGACTACGCCGGAGCCCGTCTTGAACTGCCACAGAAGCGCGCCCGAACGCGCGTCGAGCGCCTTGAACCAGCCGTCCATCGTGCCGTAGAAAACCACGTCGCCGGCGGTGACCACGGTGCCGCTCCATACCGGGAAATCTTCGTTCACCGCCCACACTTGTTTTGCCTTGACCGGGTCCCAGGCGCTGATGACGCCTCGGTTGCCGCCGGGGCCCGCATACATCCGCACGTTCGCCCCGACGTATGGTGTCCCGGCGATATAGTTTGCAGGCACCCCCTGAAATTCCATGCAGAGATTGTTGTGCGGAATGTAAATCATCCCGGTGCGCGGTGAAAAGGAACTGGGCTGCCAATCCTTTGCTCCCGGCGCGGCTGGGCAGATATCGCGGACCACCTTCTCGCCGGTGGCCTTTGCGGCGACCGTCTGCAGACGGCCGGTCTTGAGATCGACGCCAGAGCTGGTGTTGAGATTGGCGAAAGCTTCCGCCGAGATCACTTCGCCCGTGGCGCGGTCGAGAATATACAATCGCCCGTTGCGGTCGGGATGCGCCAGAACTTTCCGCGGCCTTCCGCCGATCGTAAGGTCGAGCAGGATGTTTTCGTTGACGCCGTCGTAATCGTGGTCGTCGTGCGGATTCATCTGATAGGCCCATATGGCCTCGCCGGTCTCCGGACGCCGCGCGAAGATCGTGCACGTCCATTTGTTGTCGCCGGGCCGCTGGTCCGCATTCCACGGCGACGGGTTGGCGGTGCCGTAGTAAATCAGGTCGAGATCGGGATCGTAAGAGATCCAGCCCCAGACGGGTCCGCCGCCGATCTTCCATTTGTCGCCCGGCCATGTTTTCGCGCCGAGATCTTTGCCGCGATCGGCGGCGTAAAAAGGCTTGAAGTTGGGGCCGATCAGAACGTCTTTGTCGGGTCCGTTGGTGAATGCCCGCCAGGCGATTTTTCCCGTGTCGGCATCGACGGCGGTAAGCCAGCCGCGCACGCCCAACTCACCGCCGCTGTTTCCGACCAGGACTTTTCCCTTGACGACGAGAGGCGCCATCGTGATGGATTCGCCGGTGCTGGTATCGCCCAGCTTCGTCTTCCAGACTTCCTTGCCTGTTGCCGCGTCGACCGCGACGGTGTGCATGTCAAGGGTGTTGTAATAAATCTTCCCGTTGTAATAAGCCGCGCCGCGGTTGATGACGTCGCAGCAGGCGACCCCTTGTGAGGTGGCGGTCGTGCCGGGGGAGTAGGTCCACTTGCGCGGCGCGCCGGGCTTCGTCAGGTCGAGCGCGTAGAGTAAATTCGGCCACGGCGTCACGATGTACATCGTGCCGTTGACGATCAGCGGCGCGGCTTCGTGGCCGCGCGTCAATCCGGTGGAAAAGGTCCATGCGAGCTTGAGCTGCCGGACGTTCGAAGTATTGATCTGGTCGAGAGAGGTGAAACGGGTGCTGGCGTAATTCTTCGGCGCCATGAGCCACTGGCCGTCGTCCGGTTGGTTTTGAATCTGGGCGAGAAGCGCGGAAGCAATGAAAAAACTGCAGAGAAGGCGCGTCAAGCCAACTGAGAAGCAGGAGTACAGCCACTGGTAGGATCTTTACAGCGCGAAATAAGGGCGCCTGATCGCGGGCAGTTCTGAACGACGATGCGCAGGCCGGCCGGGGCGTCGGGCCTGAGCCGTGGAATAGAATGTCCAAAGGCTGGCCGAGGGGCATCAGCGACTCCAATCAAAATCCATATTGCAATTAAGGGAATATATCGTGACTACGTTCAACATCAGGAAGGCTGCCTTGTGCGCCTGTGGCGCCATCGCCACTCTCACTCTCATTTCCGCGAGCATCGCCCAGCAGCCGCGCACAGTCGACGCCAAGGTTCTGCAGACCGCCGGTACCGCCAAAGACGCGCTGCCGGGAACGTGGCTCACCTACGGCCTGACGCAAACAGAACAGCGCTACAGCCAGTTGAAGCAGATCGACGAATCGAACGTCGGCAAGCTGGGCCTCGCCTGGACAGCGCCGCTCACCTCGGGGGGAGGCCGCGGCGGCACCGAAGGCACGCCGCTGGTGTGGAACACCACGATCTACCAATCGATGGACAACAGCGTCGTCTACGCCCTCGACGCGCGCACCGGCGAACAGAAGTGGATGTACGACGCCAAAATCGATCCGATCACGCGGACCCACATGTGCTGCGGCACGCACAATCGCGGCCTGGCCCTGTCGGACGGCAAGCTCATCCTGGCTGCCAATGATGCCCGCCTGATCGCGCTCGACGCCATCAGCGGCAAGGAGCTGTGGCAGAGCAAGATCGCGGATATCAACGAATACTACTCAATGACTATTGCGCCGCGCATCGCGGGCGACAAGGTGATCGTCGGCGTGGGCGGAGGCGAGTACTTCATTCGCGGCTTCTTCGCGGCGTACAACCTCAAGGACGGGAAGCTTGCGTGGAAGTTCCACGTCGTTCCTCCGAAGCCGGGTCAACCTCTCGAGGACAAGGCTCAGGAAGTTGCTTCAAAAACCTGGGGGAACGGCGACTGGTCGAAGTATGGCGGCGGCGGCTCGGTATGGGATGGCCTTGTCTATGATCCCGAAACTAACCTGGTGATCGCCGGGACCGGTAACGCGGAACCGTGGCCTCAGGAACTACGCAGCGTCCCGAAAGCGGAGTGGGGCAAGTGGGATGCCCTCTATACCTGCTCGATCGTGGCCGTGGATGCGAAGACCGGCAAGTTGAAGTGGTATTACCAAACGGTTCCGACCGACAGTTGGGACCTCGATTCTGTCGGCGGCTTGATCATGGCCGATATCCAGATCGAAGGCAAGACGCGAAAGGTAGTGATGCAGGCTCCGAAGAGCGGGGTGTTCTACATCCTCGACCGCACCAATGGACAGTTCATCTCGGCCGAGCCCTTCGTCCCGGTGAACTGGGTGAAGGGATTCGATAAGAACAACAACGGCAAGCCGATCATCAATCAGGACGCATTCTACGACCAGCAGAATGCGGTTTTGATCTATCCGGGCGGCGGCGGGGCGCACAACTGGGCGCCGATGTCCTATAACCCGAATGCGGGCCTGGTCTATCTGCCTTACAGCGCCGGCAGCTACACCTTCAGCGCCGCGGCGGAACCGGATCCTAAGGCGGGCGGCGGTGCGCACGGGTTGGGTCGCGGCGGCCAGAACAAGACGACCCCGATGCCAATCTGGGGTCCGGACAACGTGGGCCGCGGTGGCATGCAGGCACGTGATCCAAAAACGAACACGATCAAGTGGGTGAAGACGGGGCGCGGCGCTGCGACGGGCGGCGGCACCATGACTACAGCCAGCAACCTCTTGTTTCAGGTTGCGGGTAACACACTCTACGCCTACAAGGCCGATACCGGTGACGAACTGTTGGCCCTGCCATTCAACGTGCCTGGTGGTGCTCCGCCGGTTACGTACATGGTCGACGGGACGCAGTATGTCGGGTTCGCGACCGGCACGCGGTTCATGGCGCTGAAGGTGGGTGGCACGGAGAAGATGCCGGACGCTCCTCCTGCGCGCGGCGGCTTCGGACGCGGCAGGGGTGGTCCACCTGCGGCGCCACCTCCACCGCCGCCTGCTCCACCGGCGGGCACAGAACTGCACGGCCAGGCGAAGTAATCATTTCGTTACCGGGCTGGTGCTCGCCCGTTCGTACTCGACCGGGTCTCCATAGCCCTTCGG
>DASZMZ010000320.1:0-6850 GCA_035551455.1 Candidatus Sulfopaludibacter sp. | reverse complement strand
TCTTTCCTTTGCCATAGATCGCGGACGAGATAGCGAGGCTGATGGAGGCCGAACTGGTCGCCGAGCTTTTGCCAGCGCGCGGTGGATACGCGGGCCGGCCCGTCGCTTCGGTTGAAGACCGCGAGGATGTGGTCGGCGCCCTCGCGCGCGGTCCACATCACGATGTTTCCATCTCCGCTTGCCTGACCGTTCTTGTTCGTGAAAATGGGGTGGTTGCCGGTAGTGTGCTGATCTACGGCCAGGACCTCGGGGTTGGTGAGCAGTGATTCGGTGAATGGGTCCATGCGGGTGAGGTTTGCGCCGATGATGAGGGGCGAGCGGGCGATGGACCAGAGGGTGATGAGGGTGCGGACTTCGTCGCGGGTGAGGCGGGTCTGGCGAGGCGATGGCCCCCATCCGGCATGCGGGCCGAGGTAGCCGATGGGGAGCATGTCGGCGTCGGGCCAGTGGCCGGGGCCTGCGTAGGGTTCCCATTGAGCGAGGAGCTGGAACTGGTCCTTCAGGCTCTGCGGAAATCCGTTTTCGTTGCGGGGCGAGGTCCAGAGGTCCCAGAAGTCGTTGGAGACGCGCCAGAGCTGAGCGTATTTGCTGACGTTTGCGGCTTGGTCGAGCGGAGTGGGGCCAGGCGAGACGCTGAGGACGATGGGACGTCCGGATTTTTTAATCGCGGCGGCGATCATGCGGATTTCGTCGGCCTTGTAGGGCGACGCGATGCAATCCACTTTGAGGAAGTCGACGCCCCAGCCGGCGTAGAGCCGAACGATGGAGTCGTAGTAGGCCTGTCCGGCGGCGTTGGGCTTTACGCCGTAGTTGTCGGCATTCCAGCGGCAGCGGTCGGAGGTGTCGGCGGCCTCGGCGGCGCGGAAGCGTGATCCGGCGATGGGCATGTTTTTGTTGACCGCCTGGCGCGGGATTCCGCGCATGATGTGGATACCGAACCTAAGGCCGAGGGAGTGGACGTGATCGGCGATGGGCTTGAAGCCCTGATTGTTTGCCCCGGATGGAAAACGGTTGACGGCGGGCTGGTAACGTCCATCGGATGAGATCGTATAGCCGAAATGGTGTGGATCGAGCGGGTGGGCGAAGTACCAATTGGCGTCGATGATCACGTATTGCCAGCCGTACGGTTGCAGGTGCTGATGAAACCAGTTGACGTTGTCGTTGAACTGCGACTCGGTAATGGCAATGCCGTATGCGTCATAGCTGTTCCAGCCAAGCGGCGGGGTGGGAACGAGCTGGGCGCTGGATAGTGTGGGGACCTGAGCGGCCGCGGTGATGGCCAATGCGGCGAGAAGACAGAGGGACAGGCGCGAACGCTTCAAAATGGCCACCTTACAGAATGCGGATTCAGTTTAACTGAAGTGTGATGCGCGGCGGCCGAGGTCATGGCGCGTGGCAGGTAGATCGGGGCTGGCATCCTTCGTTCAGGTTTGAACACTCTTAGCAACTGTGATGTTGGTGAAGGCTCATGACGATGCGGTATTCCCGATTTCTCGCTCCTTCTGCCGCGGCGAACTTGCTGTTGTGGGGGCTATTGTGTGGAGCGCAAGCTACGGTTGCCGGACGGATTACCGGGCCCATCAATGAGCAGTCCCGCATCGCGCTACGCGGCAATGTTTCCGCCGCTGCACAGTCCGGTTTTGACCGGGGCGAGGCGCCCGGGGCGACTCAGCTCACGCGGATGAGGATCGTGTTGGCGCGCTCGGCCGCGAAGCAGGCGGCGCTGGATCGATTCGAGCAGGAGCTGCAGGAGAAATCCTCGGCTAACTACCATCGGTGGCTGACGCCGCAGGAGTTTGGCAGGCTCTATGGGCCAGCCGATTCGGATGTCGCTGCCATTGCGGCGTGGCTCCAGTCGCACGGCTTCGCCGTCGATCCGGTAGCTCCGGGACGCACCAGCATCGCCTTCTCGGGCACGGTCCGCCAGGTGGAGGAGACGTTCCATACTTCCGTCCACTCGTATGAGGTCAATGGGCGGCAGTTTTTTGCCAACAATACCGATCCTGAAATCCCGTCCGCTCTGGCGCCGGTGATCGTGGGCATCGCGCATCTGAACACGTTGCGGCCGCTGCCTAGTTCCGTACGGGCGATTCCGGGCAGAATGGATCCGGCCAGCAGACGGCTCGAGCCAATGCCGGCCGCCGCAGGGACACGACCGAAGCCCGCTTTCACCTCGTCGAACGGAGGCAGTCTATATCTGGTGCCCGGCGATGCCGCGACGATCTACGACACCCCGAACTCCACCCTGAACGCGAACTACAGCTCAAGCGCCAGCTACGATGGAACCGGTGTGACCATCGGCGTGATCGGCAGTTCCGTTATCAACACGAGCACGTTCCAGAACTACCGCTCCAATTTTCTGGGCGATACCACCGCTCCTGTGGTCACGAATATCGGCGGCGTTACCTTCACCGGCGGCAGCAGCGAATCCTATATCGACCTGGAGATTGCCGGAGGACTAGCGCCGGGCGCCACTCTTCACTACTACGTTGCCAATGACCTGACCACGCCGCTTGAGCGGGCCCTCACGGATAATACGATCGATATTCTTGCCTACACCTTCACGGAATGCGAGAACATCATCACCAGCGCGGATAATGCGGCAATCAACAAATCCTGGGAGCAGGCGGCGGCACAGGGAATCGCGGTGGTGGTGGCCACCGGAGACAGCGGCTCGGCGGCGTGTGACGACCTCACCAGCAACGGACAAGACACGGCGCTGGCGGTGAAGGGGCTGGCGGTGAACGCGGATGCATCTACGCCCTACAACATCGCGGTGGGAGGTACCGACTTCGATGCGCTGGACCAGAACTTCTCCGGCTACTCCACGACGGGCGGCAGCGCCACGACCTACTATCGCACGGCGCTCAAGTACATCCCGGAAGCTACCTTCAATGATTCATCGCAGTCCAATAACGGCCTTACGTATAACATGCCGTGGGGAACAGGATTGTCGATTTATCCGGCCAACATCGGCGGCGGAGGAGGCGGTCCAAGCAGGTGCTCCACCAATAACACGGCCGCCAGCGTGGGGAGCTGTATTTCTGGTTACGCGAAACCATCGTGGCAGCGCGGGCCCGGTGTTCCGGCGGATAATGTACGCGACCTGCCGGATATTTCCATGATGGCGGGCAATGGGTTCTATAGTGCGACCTGGCTGGCGTGCGACGATTCGACAAACGCCACCACCGGTGCCACGAACAACTGCGCGCCGCAATCGGATGGAAGCTTCAGCTTTGCCGGGTATGGAGGCACGTCCACCTCGGCGCCGGCTTTTGCCGGGGTCCTCGCGCTGGTTGAGCAAAGCACCGGAGGACGGCTGGGCCAGGCCGCCGCACAGCTTTACAACCTTTACAACGGAAGCTATGCCTCGGAAATTTTCCACGACGTGACTCAGGGGAACAACTCTGTGTCCTGCAAGGAGGGCAGCCCGGATTGCAGCAAGGACTCCAACGGATACTACTTCGAGAAAGGGTACAACGCCGGAACCGGCTACGACCTGGCCACGGGACTGGGAAGCGTGGATGCCACGAAACTGATCAGCTACTGGAGCACGGCTACATCAGGCGCGACGGCAACCGTGACTGTAACTCCGGCGCAGAGTTCGACCACCGTGGCGCAGAGCTTGTCAGTAGCGGTGTCCGTGGCGGGAGCAGCGGGCAACGCAGTCGCGCCGAGCGGCACGGTGACGCTGACGGGCGGCGGTTACACGTCTCCGGCGGAAACATTATCGAATGGTTCCTACAGCTTTACGATTCCGGCGAACACGCTGGCGGTGGGCGCAGACACGCTCACGGCCACCTACAGCGGCGACGCGAATTACGCATCAGCGACCGGCACAGCGACGGTGACGGTTACCGCGGTGAGTGCAGCGCCGAGCTTCACGCTTTCGGCGACAACCCCGGCTGGGATCGCGCCGGGAGCATCGGCCACATCCACCGTGACGGTCAACGGCAGCAATGGTTATACGGGCAATGTGACGTTGAGCTGCGCCCTGACCTCCTCGCCAGCGGGGGCGGCGAATCTGCCTACATGCTCCGCGATAGGAGGCGCTGTTTCCCTGAGTCCGACAACGACCGCGGGAACGGCCGGCGTGGCGGTGAACACAACCGCTCAGACAACGGGGAGGCTAAAGAACTCGCATTGGTTCAAGGCGGCAGGCGAATCTGTAGCGCTGGCTCTGCTGATCTTCTTCCTACCGGGGCGCAGCCGGCGATGGAGAAACATGCTGGGGGCGTGCATATTGATCGCTGCTGTCGGTTTTGCCGCGATCGGATGCGGATCGTCCAACTCCGGCGCGACGGCAAACACCGGCGGTGGCGGAGGAACCCGTACGAAAACAACGCCCAAAGTTGTGGTTTCGCCCGCCAGCGCCTCGATCGTGCTGAATACCACCGCGTCCGTCGCGGTGTCTGTCATTGGGTCAGGAGCTGCGACCCCGACCGGCACCGTCACCCTCGCGAGCGGAAGCTACACGTCCTCCGCGGCGACCTTGACGAACGGCGCGGCGACCATCACGATTCCCGCCGATAGCCTTGCAGCCGGTCAGGATACTTTGACGGCTTCCTACTCGGGAGATACCAGCTACAACGCCGCGACGGGCAGCGCAATGCTCACCGTGACCAGCCCTCCCGCCGCTGGAGGCACGACAGCCGGCACGTATACGTTTACGGTAACGGGTACTGGGAGCGACGCAGCGCACACATCCGCGACGACGACCTTCACCGTCACAGTGAGCTGATGCAGCTACTTTTTGAGTCGCCGGTCGGTTGGAGTTGCGCGGCGGTCGCGGGAGTTTACGCGACGATCCCCTGTCGAGCGCCGATCCGGGATAGAGTTCATGTCCGGAAGGACAATCATAGGAGCGGAGAGAGAGTTGAGCTCCACTCTTGCCGCGGCTGCGTCTTCGGCAGAGGGTTCCGCGCCGTTGGTCAGCAATTTGTTAAGCACCGGGATATTTGCGCGCTGCGTCTCCACGAAATCCACGCCTGCCGCAGTCAGCGTGAAGTCGGAGTTATCCGCTTTGGTGATGTATCCCTTTTTCAGCAGATACCAGGTCGTGAAATCGAGATAGTCGCGCGGGAAACCCATACGAGTTTCAATCTCGGCCAGGGAGACCTCCGGATATAGAGGGTTTGCGCGGCGGCGAAAATACAGCACCGCGAGCACTGCGAGCCGCCGGTTCAACTCGCCCGCCACGCTGTCCATAAAATCGACAGAGCTGGACAGCGGGAGCGCGTGGGCTGCCTCCTTCGCCAGGATTTCGTCGTATTCGGTGCGGCGCTCGAGGTTCGACAGGACCGAGTAGGCTGCTTTCAACGTTTCGAATTTCTCGATATTGCCGGATTTCGGGTTATCGGGGTGATAGCGGGCCGCAAGGAAGCGGTAAACCCGGCGAATTGTCTCCTGATCGGCATTGTGGCTGATCTGGAGGAAATCATAGTAACTCGTCTTCTGCATCGAAGCCGCCATGTCCTTTCAAAGGAGAGTGGGAGGAATTGTATCGACTCCCGACGAGTATTGAAAGGAAAAACCGCACCGCATATGGGGCAGCCGCGAGTCGGCGCTAAGTGAGGCCGTGGATTCCGCCCGGGGCTTCCTCGACGTGAGTGGCTTTGATGAGCCTGGCCGTGGTGACGATCTGGCCGGTGTGGCGCTGGGTGTGATCGGCGAGATGCACGAGCAAGCCTCCGATGCTGGTGGGGAGCTGTCTTTTGCCGACGCCGCGCGGCTGCTCGAGGTCCGCTCCGGCGAAGGCGCGGACGCGGTGGGCCGCGGAGTCGAGTCCGGCATTGAATTCGGCGAAGAGGTCTTCGCGCAGGCCGCCGGTTTCGGACTCGCCTTTGAGTGCGGTGATCTGCTCCGGCGTAAGCTGGTTGCCCTCAGCGTAGGAGAGCAGGCGGTCGAGGGCGCGGGGAATGTGCCGCAGGTGGAAGGCGATTGGCGTGAGCCCGCTGGGCGCGGCATGGAGCTCGCCTTCGCTGAGGTCGGCGGCCCAGCGGTGAACGTCCTCCTGCGCGAGCTCAAAGGCGTGCAGAACCGCGCGGAGCACGGCGGGCAGTTCAGAATGAGTTCCGCGGAGCCACGGTTCGGGCTGCTGCGGCTTTGCTGAAGTCATTCAAGACTCCTCTCTTCTCTCAAAATTCATACACGATCAACGGGAGTGGCCCAAAAACAAGTATCGGAAAGGCGCGAAGCGCGTATACCTGGACGGCCAGTCCTCAGAGTCCCTTCTTCTGTCGAAATTCTCGCACGACTTCGGCTGGGTCGCGATGCTGCCCATCGACGGCTTCGTTCATGGCGCGCATATCATCGGCGGTGATTTTTCCGGCGAGCGCGTTGAGGGCGAGCTGGATCTGCGGCCAGCGATGGAGCGCCGCGTCCCGCACGAGCGGCACGGCCTGATACGGCGGGAAGTAGTGCTTATCGTCTTCGAGGACCGTGAGCCCCAAGGCCTGAATGGGTCCGTCGGTCGTGTTGCCCGCGATCATGTCTACCTGATGGGCGTTGAGGGCGCGATAAAGGAGGCCTAAATCCATGGTGCGCGGAGAGCCGTCGAATTTGAGTCCGTAGGCGGCGCTCAAGCCGCGAAGCCCATCGGGACGCTGCTCGAATTCGTAGCCTACGCCAAGCTTCCAATGCGGTGTGTACTGCGCGGCCTGGCTTAGGGTGGCGAGGTGCAGACGGCGCGCGTCGTCTCCGCGAATGATCATGGCGAAGGAGTTGTTGAAGCCGAGCGGCGGCCCAACGGTGACGTGGTACTTCGAGGCGTAGAGGCGGCGGACGGTGTCTAAAACTTGTTGTGGGTTGCGCCCGTTTTTCGAATCCCCGTTTCTCGAATCGGGGAGGG